>JAFVBX010000104.1 GCA_017479675.1 Prevotella sp. | reverse complement strand
CCTCTGTCTATAACAAGGCAGGCAGAGCCGAGAACGCCATCTACGTGGAGCACGGCAAACCCCTCATCTTCGGTAAGGACCGCGAGTTCGGACTGGTGCAGGAAGGCTTTGGACTGAAGGTTGTCAAGATAGGCGAGAATGGCATCACAGAGAAGGATATCCTCGTTCACGATGCTCACTGTGAGGACAACACCCTCCAGCTCAAGCTCGCCCTCATGGGCAACGGCGACGGCTTCCCTGTAGCCCTCGGTGTCATCCGCGATGTTGACGCACCTACCTACGACGACGCCGTCAACCAGCAGATAGAAGAGGTAAAGGCAGCAAAGAAGTATCACAACTTCGCCGAGCTCCTCGAGACCAACGACATCTGGGAAGTGAAGTAGTTTGCATAAGCATAAAGCATAAAGTAAGAGCCCCGTAGATTCATTTCTGCGGGGCTTTATCGTTGTACAACCTCTGCTTGATCAGCAGACGAATAGAGTGGCATAAGACATAAAAACAGCACAAAAACAGTTATTTATTTGCTCAGTTCAGAAAAACACATTATCTTTGCACTGCAAAAACGGTCGAACAATGCGACTGTTTTTGCAGTCAAACATTTGAAATCATGATTATCAAGAGAGAACAATACATAGAGATGCTGCTGAACAAGCGATGGAACGGAAAAGTGAAGATTATCACTGGCATCCGTCGCTGTGGCAAGTCATTCCTTCTGTCAACCCTGTATAAGGACTATCTCAAATCGGAGGGAGTTTCAGAAGACTGTTTCATCGAAATCGCATTGGACAGGAAAGCCAACTTGAAGTATAGGAATCCTAATGAACTATACGAATATGTAATAGGCAAGACTCAGGATGAGAGCAAACACTATTACGTGTTCATAGATGAGATACAGCTGTCATACAAGGTTAAAAACGAGGAAGTGGATGAAAGTCTGGTGCCTGAGGAAGACAGGGATATGCTATACACTACTTTCTACGATATCCTGAATGACATGATGGCACGAAGCAATCTGGACATCTATGTAACTGGCTCCAACTCCAAGATGCTGTCAACGGACATTGTCACCAATTTCCGTGACCGTGGTACAGAAATCAAGGTCTATCCATTGTCATTCAAGGAGTACTATGCTTTTTCCGAATTGGAAAAGGCCGATGCACTGGAGGAATATCTCACGTTTGGAGGTATGCCGTTGGCAGTCATTGAGAAAGACGAGGCTGAAAAACGTAAGTATCTGGCTGGCCTGCACAAGAACGTGTATATCAAGGATATTGTAGAGCGATACAAACTGAAGGATGACGAGGTGCTTGATGCGCTGATTGATTCTCTTTCATCGGCTGTAGGTTCACTCACCAATCCGCACAACCTTGCCAATGCTGCAGGCACTTTGATGAAGCGCAACACGTCCGACCATACCATTAAGAACTATCTAGACTATTTGGAGGATGCCTACCTGTTCATGGGTGCTAAGCGCTATGACGTGAAGGGTAAGCGGTATTTCGAAAATACCCAGAAGTATTATTCCATGGACTTGGGACTGAGGAATGCTAAGCTGAACTTCCGTCAGCAGGAGAAGAGTCACCTGATGGAGAATATGATATACCTTGAACTGGTACGCAGGGGATATAGTGTTGACATAGGCGTAGTGCAACTGACCCGTGTCAACGAACAAGGCAAGAAACAGCAATCGCAGTACGAGATTGACTTCGTGGTCAACACTGGACAAGAGAAAATCTACATCCAGTCGGCTCTGAATGTAGATACGGAGGAAAAGCAGAATCAAGAAACGTTCTCTCTGAAGAACTCAGGCGACCTTTTCCGTAAGATTGTAATTGTTGACGGAAATACCAAGCAATGGACTGATGAAAACGGCATTGTGTACATAGGTGTCATCCCATTCCTGCTGGAGGAATCGAGTCTTGGCTTCTAAACTTTATATTCACCTCACACTGATGCATGATATCACAGCCCAAGACTTGCTCGAAAAGATGATATAACAACCTCTGCTTGATCAGCAGACGAATAGGGTGGTATAAGGCATAAAAACAGCACAAAAAGATTATTTTTCTCGTGCCGTCAGTAATTTGTATATACCTTTCGGTGGTCTGATTCACTCTGTCACGAAAAGCGGCGCTTT
>JAFVBX010000021.1 GCA_017479675.1 Prevotella sp. | reverse complement strand
GGCACAGAGGGGCAGTGGAATAGCTTGACAGCGACGAATACAGGTTGGGACGATATATGGAATGAGGCAGAGCAACGCTATGACCATAGACTGGAATACACCTACAACGGACATGTCGATGTTCTCAGCGGACTGACCTCAGGTCACAACTATGTACTGGAATATATGTATCAGGTAGTAACCACTGCCGGTGACTACATTTTACTGAGACAAGGGTCTTCAGATATGAAGCTCGCGTTCACTGTGAAAGAGGGAACTGCCGTTCAGGGTGTTAGCGAGGCAGTGGTCAACAAGAATGCTCCTAAGTATTCTGTTGCAGGTGCTCGTGTTGGCGATGGCTACAAGGGCATCGTGATACAGAGCGGCAAGAAAATTGTACAGTAGGAACAAAGAACATAACCATAAATAACATTCACTAATTTATTAACAACTAAAAACATTATCTATTATGAAAAAGATTTTTTCAATCGCTATGTGCATGCTGGCTGTCTTTGCCTGCGCAACATTCGTTTCATGTGCCGATGACGACAACTCTAACGACAACGCTGCCGTTGTAACACCTGAGAAGCAGTCAACAACTGACAGCCCTGTTTACTGGACAACAGACGCTTCATTCACCGCAACGAAGGTAACGATCCTTGAGTTCAAGACAAACTCAATAGTGGTAAATAGACAGTACAAAAACGGCACTCTTAATTACTCTGGTCAATACACCTTTGCTATCAATGGCAGCACAATCTCTATAACAGGAGAATTTGACGGAAAAACGCAGACTGTGAAGGCTACTATCAAGTCATGGACTGACACACAACTCGTGATAGACATGGGTGAAGAGACTGAGACCTATACAAAGGTTACGTCAATACCATACAGCGACAAATAAACATTTACCAATTCACTAACTAAACCGTTCAGCGGCAGGCAATCCCACAACCAAGAGGATTTGCTTGCCGCTGTTGTTTTTACCGCCACAGTTCTTTTTTTCTTTTACTCTTTTATCATTTTTTGATAATTACTTTTTGATAATTATAAAAAACATTACCTTTGCATAAGAAAAAAAACTATGACAACGAAATACCTGAACAAGGAGAACATAGCACGGAGCACTGGCGAAGTGGAGTATCACCCCCTGCGCCCTTTCCTGCCCGAGAACGCAAGGGTGCTGTTCCTCGGCAGTTTTCCTCCGCAAAGGAAACGGTGGTGCATGAACTTCTACTACCCAAACTTCCTTAACGACCACTGGCGCATTGAGGGGCAGGTGTTCTTCAACGACCGCAACTACTTCGTTGACACTGAAAACAAACGATTCAGGATAGAACCAATAGTGGATTTCTGCCAGACCAAGGGCATAGCCTTCTATGATACCGCCACAGCGGTACGCAGGCTGAAAGACAATGCCTCTGACAAGTTTCTCGAAGTGGAAGAAGCCACCAACATCGCTGCACTGCTACGCCAGTTGCCCCACTGCCAAGCCATCGTCACCACAGGCAAGAAAGCCACTGATACCATCTGCGCTGCACTCTCCATCCCTGTGAAGCCCAAGACTGGCTGCCACACCACCATTCCTCACACATACAACAACGACGGCAAGCAGCTGATACTCTACCGTCTGCCGTCGTCCTCGCGTGCCTATCCCCTTGCCTTTGAAAAGAAAGCAGCAGCCTACCGCCAGATGTTCGACATGCTGCTCACCACTTCTTCCGACTGTGGCTGAAGAAAGAGGGATATTGCTGAGAAAAGTATAAAAACAAGAGCATTGCAGAGATAATCCGCAATGCTCTTTTTCTATTATTATTATTTATGCTATGAACTTAGTCTGCAAGCTTTGCCTTGATGAACTCGCGGTTCAGACGGGTGATGTTGGCTATTGACTCGTTCTTAGGACATACTGCCTCGCAGGCGCGGGTGTTGGTGCAGTTGCCGAAGCCCAGTTCATCCATCTTCGCCACCATTGCCTTGGCACGCTTAGCAGCCTCAGGGCGACCCTGTGGCAGGAGTGCCAACTGGCTTACCTTAGAGCTGACGAAGAGCATTGCAGAGCCGTTCTTACATGCTGCCACGCAGGCACCGCAACCGATGCAGGTGGCGCAGTCCATTGCCTCGTCGGCATTCTGCTTTGCTATGAGGATGGCATTGGCATCCTGTGCCTGACCTGTGCGGATGGAGGTATAGCCGCCGGCCTGGATAATCTTGTCGAAGGCATTGCGGTCAACCATGCAGTCCTTGATTACGGGGAAGCCTGCTGAGCGCCAAGGCTCAACGGTGATAACATCGCCGTCGTTGAACTTACGCATATAGAGCTGACAGGTGGTAGCACCGCGCTCGGTCTTGCCGTGCGGCTTGCCGTTGATGTAGAGTGAGCACATGCCGCAGATACCCTCGCGACAGTCGTGGTCGAAGACGAATGGCTCCTTACCTGCATTAATAAGTTGCTCGTTCATCATATCGAGCATTTCGAGGAAAGAAGTGTCATCAGGCACATTCTTCATAACCTCCTGTTCGAAGCGTCCCTTGGCTTTAGGTCCGTCTTGCTTCCAAAACTTTACAGTTACTGTTATATTCTTTGCCATGGTTTAATTCTTGTAGTTACGGGTTTGTACCTTGATGATTTCATACTCGAGAGGCTCCTTGGTGAGTTCTGGTGCAACATCATCGTTGCCCTGATACTCCCATGCGCCAACGTAGAAGAAATTCTCGTCGTCGCGCTTTGCCTCGCCTTCCTCTGTCTGGTGCTCATCACGGAAGTGACCGCCGCATGACTCCTCACGATGGAGGGCATCATAAGCGATTAGCTCGCCCATGAGGATGAAGTCGCGCAGATGGATAGCCTTGTCGAGCTCCACGTTGAGACCTTCCTTTGAGCCTGGCACGAAGAGGTTGGTGTCGAACTCCTTGCGCAGTTCCTTCAGCATCTTCAGGCCTTCCTCCAGTCCTTCCTTGGTTCTGCCCATGCCCACGTGTTCCCACATGATGTGGCCGAGCTCCTTATGGATGGAGTCAACTGAACGCTTGCCCTGGATGGACATCAGGCGGTCAATCTCCTTCTCCACGCCCTTCTCTGCCTCAGCAAACTCGGGCAGGTCGGTAGAGAGACGTGGCCAGAGAGCCTGGTCGGCAAGGTAGTTCTGAATGGTGTAAGGCAGCACGAAATAGCCGTCGGCAAGACCCTGCATGAGGGCTGAAGCACCGAGACGGTTAGCACCGTGGTCAGAGAAGTTACATTCGCCGATGGCAAAGAGACCAGGAATGGTAGTCTGCAGTTCGTAGTCCACCCATATACCACCCATGGTGTAGTGGATGGCAGGGAATATCATCATTGGCTTATAATACTGTACGCCATTCTTCTCGCAAGCGAGTTCGCCTGGGTTGACGTCGGTTATCTCCTCATACATGTCGAAGAGGTTGCCATAACGCTGACGTATCTCGTCGATACCGAGACGCTGTATAGACTCAGAGAAGTCGAGGAACACGGCAAGACCGGTGTTGTTGACACCATAGCCCTTGTCGCAACGCTCCTTTGCGGCACGTGATGCTACGTCACGAGGCACGAGGTTACCGAATGCAGGATAGCGACGCTCGAGGTAATAGTCGCGGTCTTCCTCTGGTATCTCCCATCCCTGTAGCGTTCCCTCTTGCAGTTTCTTGGCATCTTCAAGTTTCTTTGGCACCCAGATACGACCGTCGTTACGCAGTGACTCTGACATGAGGGTGAGCTTAGACTGGTTAGTGCCGTGCACTGGAATACAGGTAGGGTGAATCTGCACGTATGAAGGGTTAGCCATCATGGCACCCTTGCGGTAAGCCTGAATGGCTGCGGTG
>JAFVBX010000020.1 GCA_017479675.1 Prevotella sp. | reverse complement strand
CCTGTATTTACGCATCACGATGTCCGGCTTCCCAGGCAGTCTCTTATGGTTCAGCCTGTACCTGAAGCCATGTCCCCACAGCCATCGCCTCACAATCATCTCCGGCTTCGTGTCCTTGCCGTGGATTGCCGCCATATTGGCGTGCCGCTGAAGTGTGGAGAGTTTATCCATGTAAATGAAATATTTCCAAATGAAGTTTCATCATGGCATCAATGATGCGTAACATCTTGTATTTGTCAATTGTCTGTCCAGGAACTAATAACCACAAATTTTGTCCAACTTGTACTTGACCTCTGAATTGGTTGGAAGGAGTTATAATAGGCTTTCCTTTATACAATAATTCTTTTCTTTTGATTTTTTCAGGTCCAATTATAACAACAGTTTCAATAAGAGTGTTAATGGGATTCTTTCCTCCAGTCCACTTTCCATTGGGGAACTTAACAAGCAACATATTGTTTCTTTTCCTGCCTTTGAGATTTACTTTGGCTTTTTGTGTTACGAAGTCTTCTCCCAATTCTACGATCATATCTATTCCAAGTTGTTGCGCAATTGAGCGCAACTGAATATATCGTCCTTCTGTACCTCCTACCATTACGACATACCAACCGTCACAGACCTCTTTCATTGTATCCTTGAATTTGGGATAGATATTTTTGCTAAAGAAAGGAAGTCCGCCAACTGTCAGATTTATATCGGGAAAGTGTTCTGATCCTATTTTCCGCAAGGTTTCTAAAAATGTTTCAGAGGAGCGGTTATAGCAGATAATTTCTCCACTGGGCATAGTAACCTTCAGAAGTTTAGATTTAGCCCTTTGTCTCAAGTTGTCTTCCATCTTCTTGTATTGTCTTTATTTAATAAATCTTATCTGCAAATTAAGTTTCATATAAACATCACCGTCCCCTCTGAACAGACTTCCAAAGTGGTGGCGGCTACGACTGGCACGCTCGAAACGGGTATTGTTGTAGAGGTAGTCTTCCACGTCGTTGCGGTTATAAAAGTGGTAACAGACTATGTCGCCGTCACTTTTGACGACGAGATAGCCGCCATTGGCATCATATCTGCCCTTCCACTCCTTGCCTGGTGTCATTCCGAGTGCAGCATCAAGGAGCAGCACCTTCATTTTGTGCTCATAGAATGCGAGCGTGTCCTTGCCTGTGAAGTTGAACGGGTTGTCCTTTGCTACAGTTTCCACGGCTTCCTTGATGGTCGATGTAGAGTTTGGCAGGCTATCTATGACGAGACAGGAGGCAATGAATTCAGGCATACACATGTCGAGAAACAAAAGGTTGTTATTGAAGGTTTCATCCTCTATGCATGCAAACCTCAGTTTCACTCCCATATCTTGTAATGCCTCCATTCGTGCCAAATGTTTGTCGATGGCATTTATCCGTTCAATATCGTCATCTGTCAAGGGCTTGTCGAGGCGGTATGTTATGTTAGTGTTTTCACCTGCGTTCAGCAGTGTTGAGGCGCTTCCCAACTGCGACTTGATGCTAAAACCAAGCAAGGGCTTCATGTTGGTGCGCATATCATGGATTATGATGTGTATGTCGGCTTTGTCTTTTGATGGGGCTTTAAGTTTTGTCGCACCAATCTCATTCATGAATGTTTCTGCCTGAGGTATGGCAAAAGCCCGTTGTTTGTTTGTCTTTATTTCATCAAGCAAGTCTGCAGACTCTTGCATAAACCTATTCATTGGGATGCGAGCATACTCATTGCCGTCTTCATCAATTACTACGATGTTCTGTTCCACATCTGGCTTGTATTCGTATCGCTTGCTTTCCTCACGTATGATGTTCAGTATGGGATAGTATATATCCAACTTGTTGAGGTTAGCATCACCTGCATGTACCTTTCCATCCCCAAGCAAGCGAAACAATGCATATATCTCGCTCCACTCACCTTTATTTCCTGTTAGTGCCATAGTATTCTATTTTATTAAATTTCCCTTTATGACTTCTACTTTGGGTGAAACTTGCAATTCTTCTTGTATTTTTTTTAGATTAAGGATTAAGTCGTCAATATCTGAGGTGTTACAGTCGACAATGCCATCTAATCCGATGATTTCTCCACTTTTTACTTTTGACTTACAAGATGCTGCTTCAGTAGGATCTAATGTCAACAAATAGCTTTTGGCTCTTCTATGAACATGAACCAAGGCTATTGCTTCCAAATCGGCTTGTTTGTATCTTTCCCTTAGACTTGTTTTAAGAGACAGACTTATAGGACGAGAAGGAGTATACAAGATTGTGTCAAACTCTACATTTGGCACAAATGCAACCTTCGCTTGAGTATAAAAAGGAACAAGACCTTCTCGATATAGCAATGTATAAATAATTATTTCGAATATATTGCCATTTAATGTATTGTTTGCTAAGTCCCTTTCTTGATATTTTTCCCAATACTGTTTGATGTAGTCTTTAGGAGAATTGTATTCAACATGTTCAAAATCAATATCACCAAATAAACTCTCAAATATCTTTGCAGTCTTTGATGATCCATTTTTCACCATTCCCTTTTTCTTTAAAATACCCATATGCCTTTTTGATTAGATCAGTCCTAATAAACTTAACTCCTTCTCAGCCGTAGCCTTGATAGCAGGCACAGCCACTGAATTGCCAAACTGCTTGTATGCAGAAGCATCAGCCACGACAATTTTGAACTTCTCAGGGAAGCCCTGCAACCTTGCCCATTCGCGTGGAGTCATCTTGCGGATGCCATCACGGTTCACTTCACCCTTGATGTTTGTTACAGGCGTGAAGTTAGTCAGGCGTTTATCAATAATCAGGTTGCACTCCCTGCCCATACCTCCTACAACGATTGCATTTGCTACCCCATCGAGGTCGATAATTTTATATCCGAATCCGTGCCCCGCTGCCTCATGACGTGCCTTGTGGCGTATGAGTGTGTCCATATAGGTCGTAGAGAGGTAGTATTTCACAGAAACCTCATTCTCTTCCATCACATCGCGGAAGCGAGGACGTTTATCACCTGCTGTCTGTGGCTCTGGATACTGGAACTTGCTGATATCAATATGCAAGTCCTTGCGGAAGCCGATGATATAGACACGTTCACGATGTTGCGGCACACCGAAGTCCATTGCGTTGACAATCTGAGGCGGCACAACGTCATAGCCAGCATCGTCCAAGTGTTCAAGGATGGTCCTGATGGTCTGGCCACCTTTGTGAATCATCAATCCTTTTACATTCTCCAAGAAGAATGCCTTGGGTTGCTTACGTCGCAAAATGTCCTCAATTTCGAAGAAAAGAGTACCACGAGTTTCGTCCTCGAATCCAAGACGTTTACCTGCAAGAGAGAATGCCTGACAAGGGAAACCGCCACAAAGAATATCGAAGCCATCAGGGATGTGACTCTTCGTCACCTCTTTCGTGATATCGCCAAAGGGCATATCACCATAGTTGGCAAAATAGGTTCGCTGAGCCTGTGCATCAAACTCTGAGGAATAGACACACTTGCCGCCCAATTCCTGCATGGCAATGCGGAAACCTCCAATACCTGCAAACAAGTCAATAAAGGTAAACTTGGGATTTTTGGGGGCAGGGAATGGTACGCTGAAGAACTCAGAAAACAGGTCGTATTGCAGGGGAATACCCTCTGTAACCATCGTGGCAACGCTTTCCTCGTCAATCTCCTTCCATTCGCATGACTTATCACTCTGCTTCTTGTACTCAAGGTAGTCGTGAATCGCACCAAGTATCTCGTAGCGCTTCTCGCCAGACGCTATGTCATGTTTGCCGTCAAGAGTGTGCAGGTAGTGGCTCAGTATGGCAACCTGCGTCTCGTATGATGCAGGACCATATATCTTCAGCCCGTCTTTCGTTATCTCTTCAGGTATCTTTGATAATTTAATTTCTTTCTTCTTAGCCATATTTTTTGTCCGAGGGAGAGCACATAAAAGCCCACTTTTCGTTTTCAGAAAAGAGGGCGTAGAAGAAAGAAGTGCTTAAGCAAGGCCTACCACAGCCCACATCAGACAACAACCATTCTGTCCACGCCCTCATGCCGAAGAGCGTAAACATCCGATGCCTTGTCTAACCGATGTGTTCGTCGAAGTGGTAGTTCTGCTTAATCAGTGCGTCAAGGATGTAAAAAACTCTATTATTATTATATCATATTCTCTGTTTTATTATTTATGTTCTCATTTATAGTATTGGCTTATTGCCAGTCTATTTGTCTGCAAAGTTAATCATTTTTTTGTAATTGGTATAGTTTTTATGCTTTTCTTTTGAAAATCCTTTATAATTTCGTACCTTTGCAACAATAAAAACACAAGGATTATGGCAACGATAAAGAACATAGAATTTAATTTTGGCGACCTTGCTCCCGCATGGCGCTACTGCTTTTGTGAGGGGTGCCCAAGGCATGAGGATTGTCTGCGGTTTCAGATAGGGTTGCTCGTGCCGGAGGACAGGACATGGGGCAATGCGGTGTTTCCCACGGCTTACAGGAAGGGCGAGTGCAAGTTCTTCAAGGAGATACGCAGGGTGCGTGTGGCGTATGGCTTCAGCACCTTGTTTGACGAGGTGAAGCACAAGGAGGTTGCCACTTTGCGTGGTAGGATGATGGAATATCTTGGAGGACGCTCCACATACTACCGTTACAATAGCGGCGAGTATAAGCTGACACCTGAGCAGCAGGAGTGGATACAGCGCCTTTTCGTGCGTCATGGCTATGCCGAGGGTGTCACTTTTGACCATTACGGCGATGTCCTTGACCTGTCGGAGTAATGCTTTACGTCCTGTCCGGCATAGATGGACTGGGATAACAGCATAGCAGGACGGGTGTTACGGCTATGCCGGACACTTTGTCCAGGATAGCCGGACAGTCAGTCAAGAGCGTCAAGGGAAGGGTTATTCCATTCTTACAAGTGTGCTGCCATAGCCATCAAGTTGTATGGCTACGATGCCGTGTGTGGCGGAGGGCAGCGTGAGGGTGTAGGTGGTGGTGCCTTGGGGCATGGTCTCACGGGTTATCATCTTGCCGTCGGTGGTGTATGCCCTGACGTCGGTGGGGTGGGGAAGGGGACTGCTGAGTGTCACCTTGACGTTGCCAGAGGCTGTGGGGAGTATGGTGACATCCTTGCCTGTGTGGGTGGTGGAGAGTCCTTCTATGCCGGTGAGGTTTAGTATGTAGAGCAGTCCTTTGTAGGCATTGATTTCGCCGTAGCCGTAGTCGTTGTTGGGGTAGGTGAGGGTGGCGTCATGATGTGTGGCGGTATGGGCGAAGACGTCGATGATGCGTTCGCGCGTCAGGGTGGGGTCTGCTTCGAGCCACAGGGCTATGATACCTGCCGCGAGGGGTGTCGCCATAGAGGTGCCGTCGGAGCTTACCCATTGGTAGGTGGTGCCTTCGTAGTCTATCTGTTGGGCTATCTTGCTGCTGGCGATGGTGGCGTGGCTGTTGAAGGCGGAGTTGATGAAGACGCCGGGGGCGAGGATATCGGGCTTGGTGATGCCTGACACTGCCGGTCCGCTGCCGGAGAAAGAGGCGCGTCTGCCGTCACTGCCGTAGCTGTTGGTGTGGGTGGTGCCATTGATGTCTGTATAGCTGGTGCGCCATGTGGAGGCTCCGACGCCGATGACGGGTTCGAGGCATCCGGGTTGCATCACGTTGCCGCTGCTTGCTTCGGCGCCTGTCAGCGAGGTGTCGTAGGGTGTGGAGCGCAGGCTGCCGTTCTGTATGAAGATGTCTGCCTCGGTGGTTTCGCCGATGAACTCTACGACGTATTTACCTGAGTTAGAGCTCAGGGTGGTGCTGGTGAGTGCCATGTCGTAGCTCATGCGGCCGTCACGGAAGGAGTCGGGTAGGGGATAGACCATCAGCGTTAGGTCGCCGTAGTCGTCGCCTAAGGGTATGCTGTTGGGTTCACCGTATTTCAGTCCAGAGGGAGAGGTGGCTCCTTCCTCGGCGTTGAGGGGCATGTCGAGGCAGATGTCTTTGGAGACGGGGGTGGCGAGACCGTAGTTGGTGATGCGCAGGGTGAGGGGCTTGGGTGTGCTGACGCACATATAGACGCTGTTGCCGCCTGCCTGTATGGCACCGCCAACGGTGGTCTGCGTGGTGCTCTTGGCGAGGTATCCGTATTGTGCGCCATTGTTGCCTACGGATGCTACGAGGATATGACCAGGCTCGGCGGTCATGCGGTTGATATATTCTATCTTCAGCAGGTCGCCGTCGTTGATGCTCTGCGGTCCGCCGATGCTGTAGCTCACCACGCAGGGCTTGCCCTGCTCGTCGGCATAGTCGAACATATACTGGAATGCCAGCAGCTGGAAGGTCTCGTTGTAGTACTGCTTGAGGTTCTCGGGCAGGTAGGATATGTTGTTGCTCACCACGCAGTCGGTGACGTAGAGGTCTGCTTCGGGTGCCATGCCCTGTATGGCTGTGCCACAGGCGTTGCCTGCCGCTATGCCGAGGGTGTGGGTGCCGTGCCACAGTTTGTCGCTGTCGGCTGACGTGCCTTGTGCGAGGATAGCCTCCTTGCTGTCGAAGTAGGTACCGATGGGGTAGGTGTCGGTCTCGCTGTATGTCTTTCCCTCGGGGATGTTGAGGAAGTCCCAGAAGCGGCTGATGCGCAGCGTGCCGTCGTCATCGCGGAAGGCAGGGTGGGTGAGGTCGAAGCCTATGTCGGAGAGTCCTATCACCGTGCCTTTGCCGCGAAAAGCCTGTGGCAGACCGCCTATGCCCTGCCACACGTCGGTGACACCGACACGTGTGGAGGCATCGTCGAGTGTTATCTCGCTGCGACATTCGCTTGCCTCGATGCGTGTGATGGTGCTCTCCATCGACATCTCAGCCAGTTGCCCGATGGTGGATGCCACGATGTGTATGTCGCCCTGATGGCGCAGGCAGCGTCCCTTGATGGCGCTCTCCTCGCCCTCTACGAGGGTTAAGGTCACGCCACTGGTGCTACGGGAGGGTGCTATGCCCTTGCTGAGCAGGGGCTGGCTTTGCACCAGGCGCCTGACGTAGGGTGACATCTTGCCGTAGTCCTGTGCGCTGGCGGTGACGACGCAGAGCAACAGGGAAAGGGCGATATGGAGGAGGCGGCTCATTCTATCTCCTCTTCTTCAAAGTCTATATCGAAACTGTTCTTCTCAGGATCGTTCTGGTCGCCTGCCCCCGGTCCGCTTCCTGCAAGCAGGGTAGTGGTGGAAAGTTTCATTACAAACGATGTGGGGATGATATATTTCTTTTTCATTGTTATGGTCCCTTTCTTTAATTTACTTAACACGAGCACCTGCCACGTTATAGTTACCTATGTAGAGCCTGCCGTTCTTGATTACCTTTACTGGAGTTGCATAGTTCCCGTTAACGTTCCCGTTCCCGTTGACGTTAACGTCCTCTATGGCAGTAGCGTTGCCGCTACCAATGCCGAGGCTGGTCACCGTGCGGTCGAACACGTTAGCCTTGAAGTATGCGCGGAACGGACTGCTGCCGCCAGTGGCGTTGAGATTGAAGGCGTTGCCAGTGGCGTTGAGGCAATAGATGTTTTCGGTGTCGTCTTGCGTGGTGCTGCCCACGAACATATAGTATGAGCCTGTAGGCTTCGTCATGCTGCTTGTCGGCATGATGGTGGTGTTCTCGCCTATGAACTTTATGGTTTTGCTGCTCATGTCCCACTTGCTGCCCCACTTGTTGCCGGGGAATGCCACGATGTATGGCGTGCCAGCCTGTATGGTGCCTGCCACGTAGTCGAAGTAGAGATGTGAGGCATCATCGTCGGTGAATGACTTGAGCCAGAAGTTCTTACCTGTGTCTGTTGAGCTATGGAACCAGTCGATAGATTTGTCGTCGGCTGTGACAGAGGTGACGTCGAACGGCAGTATGAGGGTGTTCCAACCGTTGTTGCCGTCGGCTGCTACGGTGAACTGGTAGTTGAACTCTGCTTTGTCAACGCTGATGCTGACGGGCGAATAGAAGCCGTTGCCGTCGGTGAGCGTGATGTTAGAGGCAGAGTATGTTCCGCCGGAATAGGTGACAACGTTCTTGCCGTCGAGTCCGCTGAGTGAAGCGTTGCTGATATACAGCGTGTTGGGGTTAGAGTTAGGTGTGACGGAGGTTACGCTGGTGCCTGTAACATCCACCGCCAAGGCATCTGCCGGAGCAGAGTATGTGGCAGAGGCTTCGGCGAAGGTCTTGCTGCCGTCAGCGGCATAGGTGGTGATGACGTGCTGCGGACTGTAGAAACCCAACGGAGTGAGGCTGTAGCTATTGTTCTTCACGTATGTCGCCTCGAAGATGTAGCCCTTGTCGTAGTCAAGATCGGAAACTTTTGCCGTAACCTGCTTTGTGGAGTTGGCAGGAACGCTGACTTCTATGTCGTTTATGGCTGCACTCTCTCCGTTTGGTATGAGGCACCAAAATACTGTGCCGGTATAGTCAACGGAGGTTGCGTTGGTCAGCGTGATGGTAGCCTCGAAGTCGTTGCCGAGCAGGTTATATCCTTTCAGGGCTCCACCATTGTATAATAGTCCGTTCAGCGCAGCACGCTCCACGGTGAAGGTCTGGGTGAGCTCCACATTGTCGGTGCCGCTGGATGATGATGCCGAAACTTTAAGTAGTTTAGCTTTATTTGAAAGCTGGTCGTAGGTGCCGCTGGCGTTAGGCACGAAGGCTATGACATATACTGTACCCTTGAACTGTGGTGTATAGTCTATCACGCAATCCTTGGTCTCGCCGGGGGCTATGACAAAGGTCTTTCCTGCTGTAACGGTGCCTGTGTAGCCTATGAAGAGGTCGCCGTCGTAGGTGTCTGTACCATTGTTGGTTACGTTGAGAGTGACCTTGACGGTCTCGCCGCTGGTGATTTCGCTCTTGTCGAGTGTGAGTGAATTGAGATTGAGGTTGATATTGACCTTGGCGTTGCTGATGAGTTCTGACACCTCGCCAGTATCGCCCGACTTCTGTATGCCGATGATGGCTTCGTGGTCGTAGTGGTAACCGTCCTTGGATGTACTGCCTCCTACACCTTGTTCGTAGGGGTTGAGAACCGACAGCTTGAAGTAGTCATCGCTCAAGCCGCCCCATCCCCAGTTGATGTGGAAATAGTCCTCACTCTGATAGCCGTCGATGATGAAGGCATGGCCACCGCCTGACGACTGGCCGCCATACACTATGGGGCGCCCCTCGGTGAGTTCGTGGTAAAGGATG
>JAFVBX010000103.1 GCA_017479675.1 Prevotella sp. | reverse complement strand
TGCTACAAAACTCCAGTGCCACGCCTCATGCGCTGGGCGTTCAACCATATCATAAAGTGTAAGTATATTTCCCTTGTCAACCTTATCGCTGACAAGGAAACGGTGCCAGAGCTCTTTGCCGACCGCTTCTCTGTTGAAAATATTCGCAAAGAACTTGAAAAGATACTACCTGGTTCTCCTCATCGCGAACAAATGCTTCAAGACTACGATGAGGTGCATCGTCGCTTAGGCAACGAGTGTGCTCCTGACAATGCCGCACATATCATGGTGCAGAAACTAAGACGTTGCCAACAAACATCTTAATCTGTTGCTCGGCTATCTGCTGAGCTTGCTTCATATTAGCATCAGTAAGACAACGCTTGCGCATAACTGCCTTTGCTCTGTCTGCCATAGCCTTGCGGTCGGCATTGCTCCATTTGCCCGACTCAAAAAATGATTTTGTGCGTGCCTCGTCAAGGAAATTCTCATCTAACAGCTGCACTGGCGGCAGGTCTATCTTTATAGAGTCGCCATCGCGCTCTATCCACTTCTCATCACACTGGCTGAAGTCTATGCCGATGCGCAGCATACCATAGTATATGCGCACCAGTTCGTCATCGGAGAAGAAGCCCGTGCGAACTGTGTCGATGAGTTCTTCGTCAGTGATTGACAGGAACTCCCACTGCCCTATCTCACGTATCTGGCTCACCACGGTAGGTGTCTGCTCTATCTTGTCATTTATTCCGATGTCGAGACTATTGTCCTTCATCTTATATCCCATCCACACGATGGCGCCTACTGCTACGAGTATGCATAACGCTACCAGTGTCATTGACAGACGATTAACAGCATCACCTATCTTGAAAATTTTATTTCCTAGTCCAGTACCCATGCTATACCTCCTCTCTTGTCATCCGCCTCTATAAACGTTATGGTAACATTCTCCTGCTTATAGCCCATACGAGCTATTATCGGTATCAGCATATTGGCTGCCCCCGACTTCGCCGTCTGCAATATATTCATGCGGGGTATGTCTTCGATTATCGCCTTCCTGCCTTGCTTCTCGTAGTTTGACAGTTCCTCGTCCGTAAAGTTGCTTCTCAACACCGCCACATATTGTTTTATGCCGTCATGGTCTATGCTCGATGACGTCATAACCACGTGGGGCTTGGGAAGTATTATCTCTATTCGCTCACCATCGCGACGTATGTCCTCCGCCTTCAACTGGCTCATGTCGATATATGCCTTCAGCGTAGCGTCAATAGGTATTGCCACCTTGCGTTTGCCCAATGCAGGGAAATTCATCTGGAAATCCTTGCCCAGCGCCTTACCCGATAACCTCACCACGTCGTCATGGGTGACAATCTTGTGTACCTTATACTCCGCCGTATATAGTTTTGAGCACTGACGTATCTGCTGCACCAGCATTGGTATGGTATCAATCTCCTTGTCATCAACCGTTTCTTGTGAGGTTGAGTCACTCCTGCCGCACGATGCCAAAAGTATCAGCATCGCGCACGCGTATATATATATAAGGTGTTTCACTCCTAATTATGAACTATATATTATGAATTTTAAACTATGAACTAATAAAAATCCCCGCTCTCTGTTTTTCGAGAAGCGGGGCTTTATGTCTATCCGATGTCCGTTTTGCTTAGAGTTAGTTTTATTTGTGTTATTTACGTGGTAAGATTCTAATATCCTTAAGTGCTTTTGTCGTTATATAGTATTTCAAAAAGGCACGTCGATTGGGTCTTGCCACCGGATTTCGTTTACAAAGATAAGGAAAATTTGGTATGATTGCAAGGAAAATTGCGCACTTTCTCTTTTCGTTAAAATACTTTAACATTGTGCACGTGCACAAGCAAAACATCCTTCTTCATTTCCTTCCGAAATCAGCAGGAATCTCGCCCCACTGCTTCGTTTCCCATTTCAGTATCGGAACTCTGAAAGCATGTGTCCTAAGCCACATTTCTGCCCTCCGTACCAACTCCAGTGCTTTTTCCGTTTCGGGGGTCAGCTCCAGTTTCGTCTTGCACTGTTGCTTCTGTACCCATATCTGTGCATTCACCGAGTCGGAGTATATCACCTTGTCCTTGATGTCCTGCTTCTCCATCAAGGCAAGTGCGTGCACTATGGCAAGAAACTCCCCTATGTTGTTGGTGCCCTTTATCGGACCGAAGTGGAATATCTTTGCCCCTGTCTGCAAATCGACACACTGATACTCCATCGGTCCCGGGTTGCCTGAGCAGCCGGCATCAACAGCCCAACTGTTTGCTTTGACCCCCTTGGGCAAAGGCAAAACGGTATCGTTCCTGTATGTCGGCGGATTCTGCAACATTACATTCTCTCCGGCACTTCTATGCCGAGCAGAGCCATGCCGTTCTTTATGGTCTTAGCCACGTTGGCAGCTATCATGAGGCGTACCTGCTTCTTCTCCTCTGTCTCAGCGTTGAGGATTGAGAAGTCGTGATAGAACTG
>JAFVBX010000102.1 GCA_017479675.1 Prevotella sp. | reverse complement strand
CTTGTCAGGAGCCGACACCTGTACCTTGCCTACGCCATCCTCTTCGTCGATGGTGATTACGGTGCCAGTGTCTTCCTGCATCTGCTGGATAATCTTACCGCCAGGACCAATGACAGCACCGATGAACTCCTTAGGAATCTCTATCTGCTCTATGCGTGGCACCTGTGGCTTGAAGTCAGCACGTGGCTCAGCGATGGTGTCGGTGATGCATCCAAGGATGTGCTCTCTGCCTGCCTTAGCCTGCATGAGTGCCTTCTCCAGAATTTCGTATGACAGACCGTCGCACTTGATATCCATCTGTGTAGCGGTCAGACCATCCTTCGTACCAGTGGTCTTGAAGTCCATATCGCCCAGATGATCCTCATCGCCGAGGATGTCTGAAAGTACAGCATACTTGTCCTCGCCAGGGTTCTTGATAAGTCCCATAGCGATACCTGATACAGGTTTCTTCATAGGAACACCAGCATCCATCAGTGCGAGGGTACCAGCACATACAGTTGCCATAGAAGAAGAACCGTTAGACTCCAATATCTGTGACACCACACGAACGGTGTAAGGGAAGTCCTCTGGTATCTGACCCTTCAGTCCGCGCCAAGCCAAGTGACCGTGACCTATCTCGCGTCTGCCTACGCTGCGCTGTGGGCGAGCCTCGCCAGTACAGAATGGAGGGAAGTTATAGTGCAGAAGGAACTTCTGGTAGTAGCGGTCCAGCACATCGTCAACGAGTTTCTCGTCGAGCTTAGTGCCCAGAGTTACTGTAGTGAGCGACTGTGTCTCGCCACGAGTGAAGATAGATGAGCCGTGAGGCTGAGGCAGTGGGCTAACCTCGCACCATATTGGGCGAATGTCGGTAGTCTTACGACCATCGAGGCGAATGCCCTCATCGAGTATGCAGCGGCGCATAGCGTCACGCTCTACATCGTGGTAGTACTTATCGGCGAGAGTATTCTTCTCTTCCAGTTCCTCTTCGGTGAGATCAGAGTGAGCCTCAGCATACTTCTCCTTGAACTCGGTGATGATAGCCTCGAATGCTTCAGCTCTGCCGTCCTTGTCGAGTGCTTTCTTGACAACTTCGTAGGCCTTATCATAACAGTCCTTGCGAACCTGCTCTTTGAGGTCGTCATCATTCACCTCGTGGCAGTACTCGCGCTTGGTGTCGGTACCGAGCTCCTTCATCAGTTCATCCTGAAGGGCACACATAGGCTTGATAGCCTCGTGAGCAGCCTTGAGGGCATTGAGGAGGTCAACCTCCTGCACCTCCTTCATCTCGCCCTCTACCATCATGATGTTCTCAGCCGTAGCACCCACCATGAGGTCCATATCGGCATCAGCCATCTGAGCCTTTGTTGGGTTGATAACATACTCGCCGTTGATGCGAGCTACGCGAACCTCAGAGATAGGGCACTCGAAAGGAATATCTGAACATGCCAGGGCGCATGATGCAGCAAAGCCAGCGAGGGCATCAGGCTGATCAACGCCATCGGCACTGAAGAGAATTACGTTTACGAATACTTCTGCGTGATAATCGCTTGGGAATAGTGGGCGCAGAGCACGGTCCACGAGGCGGCAAGTCAGAATCTCATCATCATTAGGCTTGCTCTCGCGCTTGTTGAAGCCACCAGGAAAACGTCCTGCAGCGGCATACTGCTCACGATACTCTACTTGCAGTGGCATGAAGTCTGTGCCAGGCACTGCGTCTTTAGCGGCACATACAGTGGCGAGCAGTACGGTGTTACCCATTCTCAGGGTACATGAGCCATCAGCCTGCTTTGCCAACTTTCCTGTTTCGATGGTGATGGTACGTCCATCAGGCAGCGAAACGGTCTTTGTGATAATGTTCATTTAAAAAATCTTTATTGTTTTAACTGTTCATCAAAATGGCACGACACCTTGTCGTGCCACATTATTAATATATTAAAAGTCCTGCAAAGGTACGAAAAATAATTGAAAGTTGAAAATTGAAAATTGAAAATCTTTACTTCACCGCTATTTTCTTACCATTGAGGATGTAGATGCCAGGAGCTACGTTGTTGATCCATGAGCCGTCGAGCACTTCCTGCTCAGTAACCACGCACCTGCCTTGCAGGTCATAGATGCGGCCGTCGCCGAAGGTTGCGCCGTTGCCGTTGTCATCATCCTGCAGCTCAAGCTCATCCTCGTCGAAGATTACTGGGATGTAGTCCGACTTCTCGAATGCGAGGTCAAGGGCAGAGCTACCTCCACCAGAGCTTACATCTGCGCGATAGTATATCTTGTTGCCATAGACATACTTGTTGTTACGTGTCCATTCAGCGTCATCCTTACTGCTCTCACGGTTCAGGTTGGCATTCTTGTAGAAACCAACGCCTCTGTCTGATGCAGGAGCTGATACGGTGATGAGACCGTTAGTGCTGAAACTTGCGTCCTCAGTGAATGTACCAGAAGAAGGACGACCGAACACAAACACATAGTCACTACCCTGATCTAGCATCTGCTCCAGGTGCTTTCCTGTAAATACGCATGATACAGAAGATGTAGGCGTTGTGGTAGGCAGGGCAAGCGTCACATATCCTGAAGTTGCCTTCGTGCGTATGATGGCAGGTGTGCCAGCAGGTATAAACTGGTTGTTGCCTGCATACGTGCCTGTATTCACGCCTTCGTCGCCCATCCTCTTGGGATGTATTGTGTATTGAGTGTCAGCTGTAAAATCTTCATCGAGTTGGTCCGTAGGTACTATGTATGCCATGTCCGTCGTAGCATTGGTCAGTAGCACGTCAAATGGTGCATAGAACGTGGTGTAGCGGATAGCGTTACCATCGTCATGCGTCCTTACCCTCAGTGCCATTTCACCTGCACCAGCCTTTGTGCCCTTCTGCACAGGTTGCATACACCAGCGGTCGTAGGCTGGTTCTGATGGTACGGAGTACTTTAGGTCATATTTCTTTGACGTTTGATCCCAGTTGAGGTATGTTCTGGTGTTGAGTGCTCCAGGCTGGGTGTATATCAGCATCGTGGCACCACCGATGTCCTCAATCTTGAAATCTGTGGCACTTCCCGCAGGCTCCGTCATCTCTGCAGCGTGCGTAGTGGAATTGCCAACGACATACAGTCCCTGAGTACTCATCTTTGCAGCACTTGCTGCTCCGATGAATCGGAATATGCTTGCTGGATCCTCGTCCACCGTAGTGATAGGCACCTCGCCTCGTGTGGCATTCGTTTCAGTGAAGTCAACAGCAGGTGAGCGTGAGTCTAAATCACCGAACACAGGGTCATCAATATCATATTCTGTCTGCTCATAGAAGTGCATAGGGATGGCAACAGGAGCCAGCTCTGTGCCAGTGCCAGGAGTAAGCTCTATCTTGTGCGTGTAGCCGCTCGCATAGCGTGGGGTTGTCAAGCCTCCGGCATTAGGCTGTGAGTGTATGCGGTAGTAGCCGGCAGAATATGATACTATGTTGTCATCGTCATACACTATAGCCTGACGGTTCATCAGTTTTGCCATACCTTCTCCCTCGGCATTGTCGTATGCCGTCTTGCCTGCGGTTGTCAGTCCTCCCACATAGCCTGCACGGTCACGGTATGGTTGCAGCATCTCCTCGCTCAGTCCGAACGTCCACTCAGTAGGTGTCGTGCTTAGTGTCATGGCACCTGTGCTGGTGTTATTGTTTATGTAGTACTGAGAAACTCCCAGCTCATTCTTATTGACTACAGGGTGAACGCGGAAGTAGCCAGGGGTAGTGGAAGTGTTTGCGAGCAGTTCATAAACAGAATTGGCAGGACTGTAAATGTGTTCAGAATCATCCTGTGTCATTACTATAGGTCCTGCAGATATGTCAGAGGTGCACATCACACTATCATTTCCCATGTTTTTATCAATGTAGCGGTTGTACATTTTGAATCCGTATGGGTCACCTACTGGTGTCCAAAGGAAGTCGTTCGTATATTGTATGTTGGATGCACTTTCAGTCTTGAGACCATTCGTGGCGGTGAAGTGTGCCCTGTATGGTGTGGCACCGCTTGTTTCAAATGTGTACCACTTGTTCTGGCTGACACTTTCCACGAAGTCACTACCTGAATTAGTAGCCAATCCGCCCATGAAGTTATAGACTATGTTCACAAACACAATCTTGCCGAGCAGTTTACTGTCCTCACCCATGTTGGTCATCTTCAGCCCTTTGTATTCATCGTTCAAGGCAGTGATGTCTTCTTCAAGGTCTCCTGTTCCGCCTGTGCCGTCATTAGCATATATGCCTTCAATGTAGAAGTCATAGGTGACGTTAGGACGATAGAACGCCTGTGGGACCTCAAGTGCTGCTCCCAAACTTACATGTCCTGCATTAACACAATAGATACTGTCCCTTGCACCTAATCCTTTACCACCAATGATGGTATTAAGACTCGACCCAAGTTGATACTTGTCACCATCGATATGGTTTTCTACGCCACCACTGGTGTCCCTCGACTTAAGGTCGCGTGCGGTAGTACCCGATTTTATCTTAGTGGGTTTGATTTTGTCTGCACTTTCACCTTCATTTCGGTATTGAATTACCACGTTTTCACCTATGTTCTTTATCATAAGGTGATAGATAACCATATATGTAGAAAGTGCGAAAGGAATGAACTTTGTTGGGTTACTTGTGGTAAGTAGATTTCCATATCTGCTCAGCATTACAGGAGTCTGACCAGTGATAGCAGAGCCCGTCACCGTAAATACACCGTAGTCATAGCCATCTTTATTAAGGAGCATAAAGGGGGTGGGGGTCTCACTGAGTACTGTAGTTGTTGATGTAGCCTCACTGATGAACTTCCCTTCCGAACCTACGCTCTTTATGTTGATAGCGTATGGGTCGTTACCAGTAAACTCCCATTCGTATGCTGCTCCATCCTGCAATGTTTGGTCCTTTTCGGCAATGATGGTTGAACCAGAGCTCTTCATTATGCTGTCCTGATACCAGAAGATGTTGTATGGACGTGTGCCGTCAATACCTATCGGAGCATCATTGGAAAGAGCGCCACGTGCCACAGGATCAGCACTTGTATCGTTTCTGACGTTAGGCACCGCATAGGTGCTCACTTTGTCGTTGTATGGAGTGTAGTGGGTATATACAACATCTTCATACAGACCATAAAGGAATGGCAGTGCCATGCCGGTGGTGTCGTTTTCAGCAACAGCTGCGGGAGTAAGACTTTGCTCATAGTATCGGTATTGGTCTAAGTTGAGCAGAGGTGTACGTGCTGCTTCCGGCAATACAGGCTTCCAACCGTTGTTGGTCACCTCGTCCTGCGTTTGCGTAGCGTCAACTGCATTCACACCACCATTGGTATATACCTTATAAGTAAAGGTATGTTGAACTTCGTCAAACAGTTTGATTTGGTCTGCAGCCTCCATTGTCGGTGTTGTTCCTGCATAGAGTTTAGCAGTTTCCCCATCGACATATTGCATAGTACTGCCGCCATGCATGAAGTAGTATGACGAGTAACTGTTCGTGCGTGCTAATGTCATGGCATAGTCACCGCTGGAGTGATTAAGCAGTGCAAAATACTTATAGGTATTGCTTGAATTAGCAGTGAGATGCCCATTGTTAGAACTTGAGGACATCGGCAGTCCCAGTTTGTCACGGTTGAATATCTGCACAGCGTATGGGTCTGGGTCGCTTTGAGGAGTCTCAAGGAACTTCCATTGCCATATTCTGTCATCGCCGTCAACGGTCGTCGGCTTTGTGTCTCCGTCTCCCTCTGGGTACATTCCTTCTGTCATAAAGGAAGATGCGGTGTTGCCATACTGTACATATTTCCAATTACCGTTGGCATACATCTGCATCGTCAGCCAGTTACCTTTCAGAATGCCCAGGTTGTCGGCTTCCTCGTCGTATTCATAGCGCACATAGACGATGTCATTAGTCAGGCTTGCACCATCAAGTGAACCATCAATCTCGTTGTCAACATCGTAGATGTCGCCTTCCTTGTCTGCCGAAGCATAGTACGTGAAGTTCATTGCTAACGGACTCTTGAAGTGATCAGGAGTCTGTGGAAGCATGTCACCGCCCGACTTATAGCGCAGTGACTCATGTCCGCTGTTGTCTATGATACGGTACTCATATACCACGGGTCGGTACAGTTTTGTGTAGGTCTTTGACACATTGGCATCGGTAGGTGCTATCAGTGTGCCGAACTCGCTCATGCGCACATCCTGGTCGAAGCGAGGCATCAGCTGCATGTTGCCCTCTGCATCCTGCACAGCCATAAAGGTGGTGTTGGTAATAGAAAGTTTTCTACTGTCAAACCAAACAGAGTTGTTCTTGTCAACAACAGGAATACTGTCGCCAATCTCTATGGCGGGGTCGCCGTCTTCGTAAACGCCGTGCATAATGCCGTCATCAAGGTTCATGCCTGTAGCGTTGGTCTTCATGAACTTCCTTGTGCCAGTGCTGTAGTTTATAGGCATTATCTGGATGTTATACGGGTCGAAGCCGTTGGAGAACGAGAAGTAGCCAAGGCTGTCCTTGTTGGAAATATATTTGGCAGTCCTCAAATTCTTGTATCTTGCATCCTCGTATGCATTAGGATTCTTTGCTGGCCAGCTATGACCAGTGTCACCATATCCCATCTCATAGTCTATGTTCCAGTTAGGCTTGATATACCATTTCTTATCATCGGTGATGGAATTATTGGTGATGTAGTCCAGCATACCACCGCCAGGAACGTCGTTCTTGGTGATGGTGGAACCATCTGAGGTGGAGGCATATTTCGTGCCTTGTTCAATGACGAAAGGCTTCGATGTCTTGTCAGCAGGATTGTATGTCTGTGCATATTCATCCTTCACTATGTAAGTAACGTATTGGTCGTATTGGTTGCCCTTCTTGTCGAACACGTTTTTGCCATTGAACGGAGGAAGGTCTGTGAGGTCGGTGGATGTGTGGTCACCTCCCTTACCATCGCCCATTCGGTCGCTGAGCAGGTAGTACTGGTGGAAGCCAGTACGTTTCTTCGTTGTTGCCCAGAAAGCATATTCCTTCACCATGGGGCTGTTGTACGGGCGTATTGCCTCTAACTTGGCATCCTTTTCAGGGTCATCGTCGCTGGTGGGTATAGGTTTTCGCATTATCTCCCAACCGTGCTGGTCGAGCAGTATCATCACAGGGTCTATGCTTGTCTTGACAAAATCGAAGTAGCCTTCACCCATGTTCACCGTCTGATACCAGTGCTCTATCTCTTCCCAGCCTTTTTTCGCTTCATGCTTACCTTCTGTGCTGCTGTAACCATTGTTATAACCGTTCCAGCGCTTACCATAAGCCCATTTCTCGTAGTGGTGCCAACCCAATACGTTAGTAAGTGAGTCTCTCAAGGTCTTGGTGTATGTCGTACTGCCATATTTTGATGGTGTGTCATTTGGAATAGTGATAGGGTCCTCATCCTTTGCTGAGGCCTTGCTGTCACCATATATATTCTTCCTTATGGTGTCGAAGGTTTTCCAATATTGTTCAAAGGAATTTACCACTTTTCGTTCATCCCCTACATCGTCGGTGTCTCCGTCCCTGTTCATATCCACCTTATAGGAAGTCATCAGCTGATACTGTCCCTCACTGCCGAGTACCATATAGTCGGTTGCCGTCTCACCAGAGATACCTGGCCATACCAGGGTGGTCACAGCCTTGTCATAGTCAGCGGGTTTATAGGTTGCCCAGAAAGCATTGTACTCCTTGCTGTCGGTGATAGGATAAGATTCTGACTGACGTGACCTTATCTTCACGTGGTACGGGTCGCCCTTGTCGCCAAGGTCGCTCTGCACATACCATGCCCAACGGGTACGCGTGCTGGCAGCGCCCTGCTGCTGTATGTCATACTGCTCCTGACCATATACGAAGAAGTTGCAGTCACCATTTACGTATGGATATACTGCCTTGTAGCGATAAGTGTTCTCGGACATGTCAGCAACTTGAGGCAAGAGGTTGTCACCACCGTCTTCCTGACGGAAGTTCTCGCCTGCCTCATACTTCAGCAGGTACAGCTGTCCGCGCTGAAGGTCCACAAGGTTATTTACGTCGTATGTGACGTAGATATGTCCATTGGAACCAACTGTTGCCAACTCTGACTGTGCAGGTTTGAGAGTATATGTGTCGCCGTCTATGGCGAAATTGCTTTCGATGAAGTAGTGATAGGTACTTACCAACGGACTTCTGAATTCTGGTGGGAAGTTAACAGGGTCTGTGTCGGTTTGTCGGGTTATAGCCTGCAAAAGGTCCTTTCCTGCCTTGTCAATAAGGTGGTAATGTACCTCCGTGGCAGAAGTACCGATAAGCTGGAAGCGCAGTGTCTGGTTACCGTGAACGTAGCTGCCGTTGCTGTAGAGCTTTACGGTGTTATCTGCAGGACGACCTATGTTGTAATAGGTTGTTGAGGATTCTACACCATTGCCAGTAGCCGCCATCGCCTCGAAGGTGCCTGCAATAGCACCGCTCTTTGCTACGAAATAGGAGGGGGTGTCGCTCCATGTTATGGATGCTCCGCCGCTGAACGCCACGTTTACATATTTGTCCTTACCCTTGTTCTTTATTGTCATGTGGTAAGGGTCGCTGTAGTCCAACGTCCACTGGAAATAAGCATTCTCAGATTCTCCCGTGGTGATGGACTCTTTAGTGTAAATTGTAGCATCTCCGGCATCTTCATCGGTATAGATATACCTGTTGTTGACGATTACGTTGTAGTCGTGGGCAGAGAGTGATACGTCGTATCTTACGTAGATGTCGCCTCCTGAAAGACTATATGGTGCATTACTTATAGTAGGTGTCTTTGCCTTAGCTTTATCTACATCGTCATAGTAAGTCACGGTAGCAGTTTCAAGGAACGGACTGCGTATAATCTCGGGTATGTCCGTCCACGTCCTGAGCATGGTGCCTATGTCCTGACTTTCGGTAGCCTTAACTGCTATGTCGCCGCCATTGTTGCGCACGATGTGGTATGTGTATGATACCTTTTTCAGTTCAACCACCCTTATGCGGCTTGCGGTAGAGCTGTAGGTGACGGGATGATCACCCGTAGAACCCCAGCCAACGTATTTAGGCGATGCGTATGTGCCGTACTGTCTTAACTCGAATCTCTCAAAGTCACTGTTCTCATACACTATTTCCCAGGTGCTGATGTCGGAAGAGCCTGTTTTGTTTGTGTTGAGAGTGGTGCCGTCTGTAGCGTCTGTGGCACAGCCTACGTAGCGTGTGGCAATGGCTGTTTCACTTGCTTCGCGGCTGATGATTTTCAGTTCGTATGGGTCGCCGACAAATGCCACCTGAATTTTAGCACCCTGGTCTTCTCCTGTATGAAGGTCGCTGTTGCTGCCTATGGAGGTGGAGCCTGTGATGAAATTATTGGAGGAGTTGTAGGCAATGTTCTTCTGCTCCGCCGTACCATTCATACGCATGGTGTACCAACGAGCATTCCTATAGTCGTATGTGCCGCTTGTGGCAGCGAGAGTGTCAAAGGGCAGTGATTCTGACACGGTGTAGCCAAGATATATTACGTAACTGTTGGCGGCAGCCTCGGCAAAGGTTGTCATCGGCTGGGTAAGGGCTGCGTCTTTATATGCGCTGTAGGTTACGTACTTGCGCTTGAGAGCATCAGGAATATGATTGGCGGGGTTCTCAGAAAGCATGGCATCACTCCACTTCATGGTAGTGGTGAGTGTAGTTCCTGACCCATGCGTCTTGACGTTGACGGTGTAGGTCTTTATCTCATAGAGTTTCGTCGTGTAGGCAGCACTTAGTAATTTCTTGTCTTTAAAGTTAGGTTTATTAGAAGCGCCATCATTGTATATATAATATTTACTATCGTTGGTAGGTTGGTTGATGGTGGGTTTTGTTGAGGTTTTGTTTCCCATGTTCATTTTACTTGCAACGAACAGGTAGCTCTTATCATCATTGGGATGGGACAGCAAGGCATAGGTGTTCAATTCTGTGTCGGTTTCTTTTCTGTAGTATCCCACCCAGCTATCATATTTATCACCCGAATTTATGTATAGAGCCTTCTTTTCTTCGTATTTCGCAGGATTTTTATAGTTACCCGTTGTTAGATCAACGTCGCCGTTTGACATGCTGGACTTAATCTTGTAATGTCTGTCGTTGCTGGCATCAAACCACATTTGATCGTTTCCCATTTTGCCAAAGAGTGTTGCGCCTGCGAATGGCTTAATACTTGCACCCGAAGGAGAATCGCCAGTAATCGCATCCGTTACATGTACCTCATTTCCTGTGTATGAGGTCATGATGGTGAGGTTGTAGGGATCCTCGCCAAAGAACTTGAATCCCAGGTGAATTCCTTTGGGGCCATATATTTTGTTGTCACCACTACCCCATGGCCAGCCGAGTTCCTTGTTTCCATTTTCAGGCACGACAAAATCATTGTCGGACAGTTGTTCTGCCGTCAGTGCACTTGCGTTGGCATTGGAAACGCGGTTGTTACGGCTGCGGTTCAAACACATGTATTTAAGATTGCCGGACACGTTTATGGAAATGTTATAGTGCGTTCCGCCGTCAAGTTCCATAATGCCGTTTTTGAATCCTGACTCTTCACCGTCGTTGACGTAATCATAGGTTACGTATATGTCGGTATAGCTATCTACAGGATCTCCTACAGTAAGTTCGGTTGACAAACATGCGTATGCATTGCCATCTGTACACTGATAGATATAGTATTTGGCACTTATAAGATTGCTGTTGTTTGTGTAGTCATAGAGATGGTCATACGTTGCTGTTGCGCTTGCCCAATATCTAAAGTTTTTTGCAAGCGGACTTTTGAACTGGTCAGGCAGTCCTATCGTTGCTTCCTCACTGAAGCACTGCAGAGCTTCAACACGGATGTTCTGCCATTTATAGCCTGTGGCGTTGTGATTTTGCACGTCAAACGGCTTGGTAAGGATGTGGTATGTCACCTTCTTTGCCGTAACATAGTTCATCATGCCTCCTGCAAGGAACAGGAGTGCTGTAAGTACTAAAGTCTGTATGTGTTGCTTCATGTTCATATACATGTTATTTGGCTTCATATCTGTGTTTATATTCATGCTATTTTACCATTGCTCAACGGTGTATCTGCTTGTGCTTACCTCAAGGATGTCGGTTAGCTTGAGAGTGAAGAGGTAGGAATAACCTGGCTCCCAATTCATCAGTTTCTTTCCGCCTTTTGTTACGTTCTGCACGGTGGCGGTCTTTGTTAACGTCGTGGTACTCAGACTGTTTGTCCATGTTGCGTTGACGGAGATTCGCATCTTGGTAGCGCTGTAGTCGTTGGGGATAACAAGATACGGGCTATCGTCGCCTGGGGCTTCGATATATGTGTCGCCCGTCAGCGATGACCACGTGAAAACTTCGTATGCGTGTCTTGAAGACCAGTTGGCTACGATGCCGTCGATGGTGCATGTGCCGCCTGTCTTGATGCCGTGTCCTTCATTGTCGTCCTCTTCTATCCTTACCCAGTTGATGGTTACGCCAGTGCCTGATGCAGGGTCGAGCTTAAACTTCAGTATGGCGAAGGGATGTTTGAACTGCATACTGACGCCAGAGGGACTGTTTTCCTTGTTCTTGTCGGTAGCTATTGCGCAGACAAATTCCTTGATGCTTGATTGGTCGGCAGGGATGTCGCACGTGAATTGTGGCTGGCGTGCAGTGCCGTAGGTTATGGAACTGATGTATGAAGGCTTTGTTGCTGGCATGTAGGCGAAGAAGTCGAGGTGGCTGATGCCTGGCCAGTAATGTATAAAATCGTTGGCGAATTTCCACTTGCTCTCGGCACCAACCCATGTAACCTTTGTTGCATCGAAGTATGGGGTGGTGGTGGTAGCGTTGTATGCTATACAGGTGAAGCTGCCCTCCGTCTGTAGGTCGGAGGTGCTGTTGTACAGCGATGCCTTGCCAGTGGGGATGTTGCTGATGTTTGTGGTGAAAGTAATCTCGTTTCCGTCGTTTCCGTTGCCGTTGTCGAAATCATCGGAGCATCCTACCAACGACAGGATGGTCGTCAGTAGCATTAGTGGTATGTAGTACTTTGCTTTCATTATGGTCTTTGGGGTGATTGTACTTATAGTTTGGTTCTTTGCGTATGCGCGCATTATATATAATGTGTAACTGTGCAAATGTACGAATAATCATTCATACTTTAACTATATTAGGGTCTGTTGTTAACATAAATTTACTATAGAGATTGTAAATTATATAGTATTAACAGTTTTTAAAGGAAAACAAAAGGAAGACCGCCAGCTTTTGGCTGATGGTCTTCCCTTATGTCGAAAAGACTGCAATGTGTCTTTTAGCGACTTTTCCGTTGGCTTCGCAGCTTTCGGACTTTGCTGTTTTAATTTGATTGTTAGATTGTTAGGATATTTTAAAGCATAGAAAATTGTATCGAGTTGAGAATTGAGAGTTGAGAGTTGAAAATTATGATTTGTGCGAAGTTAAGTGTGGCCAACTGTAATCGCAATTTTCAATTTTCAATCTTCAACTTTTCAATTTTAATCAGCGAGTCTCCCTGCGCCACGGCGTTCTTGTCTTTCTGTATCTGCTGTAGCTGCTCGAGTGAGCGTGCGAGGCTCTCCTGCTGTTCTGCCTCCGACTTGTAGTAAGGCATCTGTGCTGCCTGACCTATGGAGAGGACGATGGCTACGCATGCTGCTGCCTTGTAGAGTGGACGCAGGCGTTTGTTGAGTGATACCTTGCGTGCCACTACGTGATGAGGCTCATCTGTCTTGCCTTCACCGATGATGCCGAGTATCTTCTGGTCGAAGTCGCTGCCAAGGCTCTCGGCGTTCTTGCGCTCCAGTAGGTGCTCAGGCGAGCAAGCTCGGAGCTTGCCGAAGCTCTGGTAGGTGAAGAACTCGCGATAAGGTAATAGGTGCACGGGTACATCCTCCTGCGCAAAGAAGGCACGGAGTATCTGCTCCTCTCCGAGGCTTGTCTGCGCCTCGAAGTACTTGTCGAGCAACTGTTCTATGTACTTGTAGTCCATCATTCTTTATAACGATAACGTTAACGTTAACTGTTTTCTATGCTTACGACGGATAGTTGCTATAAAAAGTTACAGTGTCCCTCGTTAAAAAGTGTTAACTATGAACTGCCTGATTGCTTGGCGGGCACGGAAGATGTTGACTTTCACTTGGTCTTCGGAGATCTCCATGATGTCGGCGATTTCTTTGTAGGAGCGCCCTTCGAAGTCGCGGAGTTGCATGGCGATGCGTTGTTTCTCGGGCAACTGCGCCATAGCCTGGCGTATGCTGTCGATACGCTCGTCTTGTTCTATGGTATCTTCTACGGACGAGGTACCAGAAAAGTCCATTCCATCGATGTTTTCCGTTTGGTTGACCTTCATGCGCTGACGGTCGAGGGCGAGGTTGCGCACCATGCGGAGGGTGTATGCCTCGAGGTTGTCGATGTGACCCCCTCCTGACTGTTGTTTCCATAGTTTGATGATGACATCCTGCACTACATCCTCTGCCTCCTGGCTGTTGAGGGTTATCCTCAGTGCCAGGCGGTACATGATGTTCTTGAGGGGCAATATGTCTCGTTTTATGTCAAGCATGGATATAGGAACTATAGTGTCTATAGTAACTATATTTTCAGTTTATGACTGTGCCACAGTCTTCCTTATTTATGTTTTCTGCGAGCGTTATCACCACTTTCTTAACGCCTGCATCGACGGCTTCGAGGGCATTCTCTATCTTTGGCATCATGCCGCCGGAGATGGTGCCGTCCTCCACGTACTGCTTATATGACTCGTGGGTGATGACAGGTATCACGCTGTCGTCATCGTCGGGGTTGGAGAGTACTCCTTTTTTCTCAAAGGAGAAGATGAGGGTTACATCGTAGTATGAGGCGAGTGCCTTGGCGACGGTGCTCGCCATAGTGTCGGCATTGGTGTTGAGAATGTTGCCGTTGCCATCGTGGGTGAGGGGAGCAACGACAGGAATGATACCGCTGTCGAGCAACTGGGCGAGGCGTTTACCATCAGCTCGGTCAACATCGCCGACATAGCCAAAATCGACCATTTCATCGGTTCCATCGTCCATGCGTACCTTCTTTAGCGGACGCTTGTGCGAACGTATCACGTCCATGTCGGCACCAGTGAGTCCGAGGGCATTGACACCCTTTGCCTGCAACTGTGCCACGAGGTTTTTGTTGACCAGTCCGCCATATACCATAGTAACGACAGAGAGCATCTCGGCATCGGTGATGCGGCGACCACCCACCATGTGGCTCTCTATACCCAGTTGTGCTGCAACCTTTGTGGCACGACGGCCCCCACCATGCACCAATATCTTCTTGCCTGGTATGGCAGCGAAGTTATCGAGGAGGGTAGTGAGTTGAGATGGATCTTCAACTACGGCACCTCCAACCTTTATTACTGTAACCTGTTCCATATTCTTATAGCGTTGTTTTTAGTTCGTTTAGTATGTCAGTGAGTTCCTCCACCGTATTAGCTCTCAGCATCTTTATGCGTGTGGACTTGAAGTCTGGTATTCCCTTGAAGATAGGTGAGGCGGCGAGGTGACGACGGGTATGGAGGATAGCCTTCAGTTCGTCACCTATGTAGTCGATGTTGATATGCAGTAACTCCAATAAAACGTCGATTTTATCGGCGACGGTCATCGTTTCTGTTGCCTCACGGGAGAATATCCAGGGTTGTCCGAAGGTGGCTCTGCCTATCATCACGGCATCTACGCCGTAGGTGTCGAAGGCGCGGTCAGCATCATCGAGCGACTTGATGTCGCCGTTGCCTATGATAGGTATATGGATGTCGGGATTGTCCTTGACAGCCTTGATGAGTGTCCAGTCGGCTTCGCCAGTGTACATCTGTGCACGCGTCCTGCCATGAATGGTGAGTGCCTGAATGCCGCAGGATTGAAGGCGACAGGCAAGGTCTGCCCCCTCCCAGCCTCCCCCTGCAGGGGAGGAGAGTGTTGATAGTTTGTTGCCGAAGACGTAGTTGTCGCTATTCCACCCCAAGCGTGTCTTGACCGTAACGGGAGTGTTGACAGCCTTGACAACAGCCTCGGTCATCTCGAGCATGAGGGGTATGTTTTGCAGCATACCAGCGCCTGCACCCTTGCCAGCCACCTTCTTGACAGGACAGCCGAAGTTGAGGTCTATCACATCGGGGTGTGCCTCTGCCTCCACTATGCGTGCCGCCTCCACCACGGCATCGGTGGTGCGACCGTATATCTGTATGCCCACGGGACGCTCGTCATCGCTGATGGTGAGTTTGCGCACCGTAGCCTTGATGGAGCGCACGAGTGCCTCTGCCGCCACAAACTCGGTATATACCATCGCTGCTCCGTAACGCTTGCACAGTTTACGGAACCCGATGTCGGTCACATCCTCCATAGGAGCGAGGAAGAGCGGACGACTGCCTAAGTCTATGTTGCCTATCTTCATATTTGACTACAAAGATACAATAAAAAGTTGACTTAGGCAAACTTTTCTGCTCTTAGAGGATAGGTTTTTAACAGTTCTTGCTAAGCTATGGCATCATAGTAGCTATCCTTCAGCTAAAAATTAACTAGTAAATTTGCAAAATTAACTAGTAAATTTGCAAAATTAACCGGTTAATTTTTGATGGTTGCTTAGCATTTGTTTTTGGGAAGCTATGTTTTTTGCTCTGAAAAACTTGCTTTTACCAAAAATAAAGAGTACCTTTGCAGTCGGATTCGTAGAATCCCACGTTCGCTAACAACAATAAAAACAAGATAAAATAATGAAGAAATTTTACAACTTTATGGCTCTTGCCCTCGTGGCGATGCTTACACTCACGCTGACATCGTGCAATGATGATGGCTATATCGCTGACACTCTCGACGGTATTTGGGAGGGTGAGGTTTCGCAGAACTATTCATGGCGTTGGACGAATTATAGCAGATATCAGTATGTGGATATGGAATTTATAACTGACCCATACAAATACGCTCAGGGCTATGGTTATGAATATGACTATTATTCTGATGGCTATGAAAGGGTTCGCTTCCACTTTGAAGTAAGAAATGAAGTTATCTACATCGATTATGCAGATGGAGTTCATGTGTGTATTCCTAAACATAATTATACTTTGACCAGAAATAGATTCTCAGGAGAGTTCAGAGATTACTATACGGGAGAGTATCTGGGAAGTTTCTCTTTTGTTAAGTACACGGATTATCGTTATAACAGAGTCTACTATCCTTACTCTAAGGAAATAGACTTCGAGGAGAACAAATAAGTAAATGGCAGAAAAGAACGAATATGTGCGCCAGGTGGCGGAGCAGAAGTATGAGTATGGCTTCACCACCGACGTGCATACTGACATAATACCTGTAGGACTGACAGAAGACGTGGTAAGGCTCATCTCGGAAAAGAAAGGTGAGCCTGACTGGATGTTGGAGTTCCGACTCAAGGCATTCCGCCACTGGCAGACGATGGCGCAACCCGACTGGGGACATCTCACCCTACCCCCCATTGACTATCAGGCGATATCGTACTATGCCGACCCGATGGCGAAGAAGAAAAACCCGAACCTGACGGAAGACGGAGAGATAGACCCCGAACTGGAGAAGACATTCGACAAGTTGGGCATACCACTGGAAGAGCGTCTGGCACTGAGCGGTGTGGCGGTGGATGCCATAATGGACTCCGTCAGCGTGAAGACCACATATAAGGACAAACTGAAGGACCTCGGCATCATCTTCATGTCGATAGGCGAGGCGATACAG
>JAFVBX010000101.1 GCA_017479675.1 Prevotella sp. | reverse complement strand
ATGAAGGACGATGCCCAGATGCTTGACGAAGTCGTAGCTATCGGTTATACCACAGTTCGTAAGCGCGACCTTACTGGTGCCGTTTCTCAGGTAAGTGCAAAGCAGATTGAGGACATCCCTGTGTCTAATGTCACCGAGGCTCTTACAGGTAAGATGGCAGGTGTGAACGTAACGACTACCGAGGGTTCTCCTGATGCCGACATCACTATCCGTGTTCGTGGTGGTGGTTCTCTGTCACAGGACAACTCACCTCTTTACATCGTTGATGGTTTCGAGGTATCTTCAATCAACGACATTGCATCATCAGATATCGAAACTATTGACGTGCTGAAGGATGCTGCTTCTACCGCTATCTATGGTGCACGTGGTGCCAACGGTGTTGTCATCGTTACTACAAAGAGTGGTAAGGAAGGTAAGATAAATGTCAATTTCAATGCTTCACTTGGCTGGAAGAAGGTTGTGAAGGAAATTGGCGTTATGGATCCATACAACTTTGGTATCTATCAGTATGAACTTGACTCAAGCTCTCAGTTCAGCACAGATAAGGGCAACTATGGTCCTTATGCAGAACTTGATCAGCTGAAGGCACTGGCAGGTCATAACTGGCAGGGTGAGATATTCGGACGTACCGGCTCACAGCGCAATTACGACGTAAGTGTTAACGGAGGTACAAAGAAATTCGGTTTCAATGTATCTTTTGCTCACACTGATCAGGATGCTATCATGATTGGCTCAGGTTTCAGCCGTAACAATGTGACAGCAAAGCTCAAGGCTAAGTTCAACAAGTATCTATCAGCAGACTTCAAGTTCGCCCTCTCTAAACAGAAGGTTGACGGTTTGAGCTCTGGTACTGACAGCAACGAGTCAAATGCTACAAACTCCTGGTCAAACCAGGCTATACGCTATGCTCCAATCAACGCTATCTCTGATGACGGTGATGAGGACGAAGAGAACTCAACCTCTACTCGTGTAGATCCTCTTACTCGTGTGCTCAACACATACAAGCAGGTTTCGACCTTAAAGCACAACTACAACTTCGGTTTGACATGGAAGCCTTGGAAGGGTTGGCAGTTCAAGACGGCCTTCTCTATGGCATTCCAGGATAAGGATACTGACCAGGCGTGGCTTGCTATTGCAAACCGCAACTCTAAGTATCCAGACTCAGGTATGCCAGCAGTGGTATTCAATACCGATGACAGGACCACACTGTCAAATACAAACACCATACAGTACTCTAAGAAAAAGCTCTTTTTCAGCAACGACGATCTGAAGGTTATTGCAGGTCAGGAGTGGAAGCAGATAAAGAGAGAAACAAATGGTAACGTATATACAGGCTTCAGCGAGGACTTTGATACATTTGACAAGATTCTCAATAACCCAGTAGCGGGCAATCACATGGCTCCTACATATTATAAATATCCAAACGAGAGACTGACCTCTTTCTTCGGTCAGGTGCTCTACACCATCAGTGACAAGTACTATTTGAACGCTACACTTCGTGCCGATGGCAGTTCTCTCTTCGGCGAAGGCAACCGTTGGGGTTGGTTCCCGGCTGTTCAGCTTGCTTGGCGTCTGTCAGAGGAAAACTTCCTGAAAAATGTAGATTGGCTCTCTAACCTGAAACTTCGTCTCTCTCTCGGTACAGCGGGTAACAACCGTATCGATGCAGGACTTATCGCTACACAGTATCAGGCATCAGGCAACACGGGTGTTGCTCCTTATTTCGATGAGCAGCGTTACTACTTCATTGAGACCAATGGTTATCTCTACAATCCTAATCTAAAGTGGGAGACAACCATTACACGTAACGTAGGTCTTGATTTCGGACTCTTCAGGGGTAAGCTCAGTGGTAGTTTCGACTTCTATTGGAATTCTACCAACGACCTGCTTATGAAGGCACGTGTACAGAGTTCTTCAGGTTATCTCTATCAGTATCAGAACTTTGGTTCTACAGAGAACAAGGGTGTTGAGCTTTCACTCAACTATGCAGCTATCAATACAAAGAATCTTTCACTCAACTTCAATGCCAACGTTGCATACAACAGCAACAAGATTACCAAGCTGACGACTGACGACCCATTCCAGAGTTCAAGCTTTGCAGGTTCTACAATCTCAGAGTACAACGACTTCTACGTAACAGAAGGTGGTCGTATCGGTGAAGTTTGGGGCTACAAGTATGATGGATATTACACTGCAGACGAATTGGAGCTGAGCTCTTCAGGTGCATGGACTACAAAGGATGGAAAGAATCAGACAGCTGCCGGCACGATCTATCCTGGTGCTCCAAAATATGTTGACCAGAATGGTGACGGCAAGATTACTACCGATGACAAGATACGTCTTGGCAACACTGTTCCTACATGGACAGGTGGCTTCGGCTTCGACGTAACATGGAAGAATACCTGGGGTACTATCGACCTCACAGCATTCTTCAACTATTCTCTCGGCAACGAAATCCTCAATGGTACCAAGCTTGCCAACTCTTTCTTTGCAGGTTCTTCAAAGGGCTACAACCTGATCTCAGATTTCAATCTTGACAATCGCTATTCATGGATTGACCCAGCAACAGGTCTGAACCTCGGTCGCCCAAGTGCTAATACGATTGCTGCTTATGGTGGCACTGACAACGTGATAGCTCGTCTCAGCGAAATCAATGGCGGCAGGGCACTTTGGAATCCGGCAGCTACAAGTGCCATGGTTATCTCTGACTGGGCACTCGAGGATGCTTCGTTCCTGCGCTTCCAGAACCTCACGGTGGGTTATACATTCCCTAAGGCATGGGTAAAGAAACTCTACCTGCAGAAGGCAAGAATATACTTCACTGCCTACAACATAGCATGCTGGACTAACTACTCAGGCTATGACCCAGAGGTAAGCACCAACAAGAACGCTATGTGTCCAGGTATAGACTTCGCTACATATCCTAAGGCACGTTCTTACACCATGGGTATCAACTTACAATTCTAATTCAAGGGAGGAAATATAATTATGAAAAATATATTTAAGACAACAGTATTGTGCTTGGGTGTACTGTCGCTCACAGCATGTAACGACTGGCTTGACACCAGTTCACCTTCCCTGGCTGAAGAGGATCTTGTGTTCAGCAGTGAGGAAATGACAGCTGACGCTGTTACCGGGATATATGCAAAGCTCTGCGCAGACCCTTACGCACAGCTCATGACCATACATCAGGGTACAGGTACCGACGTTGAGCTTATCGATGGTATCGGTGCTACTGCCACTGGTCAGAATAGCGAGCGCGACGGCATGAACTATAACGCTACTACCTCGTGGGCAAAGCTCGGCACACTGTGGGAGAAGCAGTTTGAGACTATCGAGGCATGCAACCGCGTCATCGATGGCATCAGTAACAGTAGTATTGCCGAAAATGACAAGATGATGGAATTGTCAGCCGAGGCACGCGTAATCCGTGCAATGGTTTATCTTGACGTAATCCGCGTATGGGGCGACGTACCTATGATGTTGCACGGCGCACAGGCAGACCTGTCAAACGTAAACGTTGGCAAGACTGACCGTGACGTAATTCTCGATGCACTTATTGAAGACCTCGAGAATGTTGTTGCAGAGAACAAGTTGCCATGGTGCGGTCAGGTTTCTTCTGAACACATCAATATGGGTTATGCAAAGGGACTCCTTGCTAACCTCTATATGACACGTGCTGGCTATGCTATCCGTGAAGACAGCAATGACAAGGCTGTGGCAGGCGGATATTCTTCACAGCAGAAACTGGATGCCGGTTATCAGAAAGCAAGCTATACCGATGACGTCTTCATGACGCTTTGCCCTTCTCAAGAGGACCGCATAGCATTGTACAAAAAGGCAAAACAGCAGCTTGAAGACATAATAAATAGCGGCAGACACCAAATGAATCCATCATTCGCTAATGAATGGGAACTGATTAACAAGCTTGAGCTCGACCAGACCTATTATGAGAATATCTTCGAGATACCATTCGGATTTGGTAATGCCGGCGAGCTTGGCTACACAGTAGGTGTACGTATGAACGGTAACACTGCTGACTGGGGTAACTACAATTCTTCAGGTAAGATGAAGACAACGGCTGTGCAGCTCTACTCTTATCAGCCTACCGACACTCGTCGTGACATCACATGTGTTAACTTTGAGATAAAAGATCTTGATCGTTCTGCTACTCAGAGCGCACGTGAGAAGGAACAGTACAGCGGTGGTAAGGATGTTGTGACATACGAGGCTCGTTTGTCTAATAAGCCTTTCGGTCTTTACATCGGTAAGTGGGACATACGCAAGATGTCAGACCGCTGGAAACAGCAGAACTTCACGGCTTCTTCTAAGTTCGGCTACGGTATCAACGTAGTTCGCATGCGCTATCCACAGATTCTGCTTTGGTATGCTGAGTGTATAGCTTTCTTAGCAGAGAATGCTGGAGAGGGCTCTGTTGCAGATGCAGCAGAGTATGTAAAGCAGGTTCACAACCGCGCATTCAGTGATGCTGTTGAGGCTTATCAGGGTAGCACACCTGAAGGGGACAAGGAAGCATTCGCTGCAAAGGTTGACGCTGCGACAAGCTACGAGGCTATGCTTGACATTATTGACCTTGAGAACCGCCTTGAGTTCTGCGGTGAGAACTTCCGCAAGTGGGATCTCATCCGTTGGAACCGCCTGCACGATGATATTTGGAAGGCAAAGACAGAGTATAATCGTCTGAAGAGCAGTGGCATTTTCGTAACGAAGATATACTATAAGTATCTTGATGACGCTGAGAAGTACATAGATGCAAGTTCTATCACTTGGTACGGAGAAAACGGAACCAATGAAACGTCAGGCACAGACATTGCTGCTGGTGGCAGCACAGACTACTCATGGCTTGACCAGATGGGTTACCATACCACTAAGGATGACTACAATCCTGGCAAGGGTAAGGACTACAAGGGCTTGAATGGTGACAGCTACAATACATCTGCTTTCGGTACGGATTATGCTAATTATGACACCGAGATGCCATCAATAGCAGGTGGTCTGGTAGGAACACAGAAGAACTGTAACTATGGAAGACGATGTGAAGATGAAGGTATAACGGTCAAGAACCGCTACCTCATGCCTATCTATAGTAATGTGGTAAATTCTTCTATCGGCTCTGACAAGAAACCACGTGTATATAACTCATACGGTTACTAATCCTTAATCAAAGAATAAGAAATGAAAAAGTTATATTATATCATAACAGTTTTTGCTGTTCTTCTGATGGGCGTGACAGTATCATGTTCACCAGACGAGAACGAATGGGGCACAGACCCTTCAGCAAAGCGTCTGTATGCGCCGGCATCTGTTGAGGCTGAGGTTGACTCTTTCTCCCTCGACATGAAAATAAAGATTGATAAGGTGGCAAATGCTCAGTCTTACGAAGTGCAGTTTAGCCAACAGCCTTTGATGAGCGGATTCGATGAGACCGAGGGTATTCCTACCATTCAGACGACAGAGAATGAGGTTACCATTTCACGTAGTGATTCCCGCCTCGGTGAGAATGGCATCGTGGAGAATGCTACCTACTATGTTCGTGCACGTGCCATAGGTGCTGACGGTTCCAAGAGCAAATGGGTAACCAACGGAATGCTATATAACGAGGGTTACATTCAGAATGAAGACCTCGCAGCACTGTTGAAGAAGAATGCCACATACAGGGTAATTGCTCCAAGTGGACTCTGGATTACAGGCATCGAGGAGAACAGCATGAAGCTCAACTGGTACATGTTGCCCACGAGTAGCAGCAAGGCAGAAAGAGCCTATTGTATGGCTCCCTCGTACATAGTCAACGAGACATTGAAGGCGCAGGGTGCTGAAGAGTCTGTCTATAAACACAGCATTACCGCTGAGGAACTTGAAACGTACCAGTATGAGTGGACTGGACTTGAGGTTGGTGTGGAATACGAGTTTTCTCTCTATGACCTGAACGACACTCGCATTGGTAATGCCATCGAGAATACCGAGTATGCTCCTAACATGGATTTGGCTATGTCCGTTACCGTGACAGACATTCAAAATGATGTAACAATTGATCCGGCTACTGGCGAGGAGATTACCGGTGTGACAAAGTTCAGGACTAAAGGTGTGCCATACACTCTTGCTTCTGAGAATGAGTTTAATGGTGAAAAGTTCATCGTGACTTTCAATAATGAGTCAGAACCAGGCTGGACAACATCTCGTAACGACTGGGCTACAAGTCCTGTCAACAAGGCTCTGAACTTCACTGTTCGTGGTCAGCTCAAGAAGAACACATCTGTTGATTTGCAGTTCCCAAGTGACGGTCGCCTGTATATATACGCATATTACACTGCTGCAAATACCAATACCTTGACACAGGATGGTCAGGAGCTACAGGAGTTCTCTATTCCTGTAAATATCAAGCAGAAAATACCTACAGCGGATGATGAGAGCACTACAGCGAACGCTTACGTTTCATACAAGTTGCGTGTAGTCAAGGGTAAGGCTTCTATACAGATTGGCAACGCTCAAAGCATCTACTGGTACGGTTTCTGCTTCGTTCCTAATGACCCCAACGCAGGAAAGACAGAGTAAACACTATGACGTGTAACAGCTTAGGCTGTTAGACTGAAAAATAAAGACTTAGAGGGAGGTAACCCGCAAAGGGTTTCTTCCCTCGTTTTTTTATAGTGAAAAAATTGTGTGTTACACAAAAAGTTTGTATCTTTGCATGTACAACACTAAATCATCAACTAAACATAAGAATATGAAGAAATTATTATCAATAATGGCAATAGTGCTTGCCAACAGCCTTGCTGTCATGGCGCAGTTTGATCAGACACCGGCTTTCCCTGGTGCCGACGGCTTCGGACGTTACGCTACGGGCGGACGTGATGAAGACGGAGACTGCTCGGTTTATCATGTCACCAGCCTGGAAGACAGCGGTCAGGGAACTTTCCGCTTTGGCGCTGCCACCGCGGGTAAGAAGATTATCGTCTTCGATGTGTCGGGAACGATACATCTCAAGTCCGACCTTAAGATACAGGGCAACAAGACAATACTTGGGCAGACGGCACCTGGCGACGGTATATGCCTCGCAGACTATCCTGTGACCGTATCTGGCAGCAACGTCATAATACGCTACATTCGTTTCCGCATGGGCGACATAGGTTCTAAGGCGAAGGCTGAGGCAAACTCCAGCTATGAGGGTGATGATGCTCTCGGCGGCAAGAACTGCTCCAACATCGTGATAGACCATTGCTCCGTGTCATGGTCAACAGACGAGTGCTGCTCTTTCTATGGCAATACATATTTCACCATGCAGTATTGCATCATTTCGGAGAGCCTGAAGGCTTCCGTACATGCCAAGGGCAGCCACGGCTACGGTGGCATCTGGGGTGGCAAGAACGCATCTTTCCACCACAACCTCATTATGCACCATGACTCGCGTAATCCGCGCTTCGACCACGACTACGTAAGCACGCTGAAGGGTCCTGTTGACTATGTCAACAATGTACTCTACAACTGGGGCGGCAACTCTGCATACGGCGGAGAGTCAGGCAACGGCTTCCCTAAGTACATCAACATGGTGAACAACTACTACAAGCCGGGACCGGCATCGTCAGCTAAGACGCGCCTGCTCAATCCAACCACGTCATGCAGCAACTGTACGGACGCTTCAAGATTCAAGGGTACTGTGGGCTACGTTACGCCTGGAAAGTTCTATATTGCCGGCAACTACATGTATGGCTCGTCAGAGGTTACCAACAACAACCTTTGTGATGCTGCCATCGATCCCGACAAGGGTACTTCGTATAGCACATGGCTGGCAAACAATGCAGCATCGGAGCGTGCCGTGTCTGATGCCTATGACTTCGACTCTTACAAGGTGATTTCCATGCACACTGCAGAGACGGCATTCGAGAAGGTGCTGCGCTACGCAGGTGCGAGTTACAAGCGTGACGACGTAGATAAGCGTCTGCGCTGGGAGGCTCTCAAGGGCATCACATACTTCAAGGGCTCTAACGGTTCCACCAACGGCATGATAGACTCACAGAACGACGTGGGCGGATGGCCTGAGCTGAAAGACACGGGCAAGCTCACCGACACCGACAAGGACGGCATACCTGACGAGTGGGAAACGGCTCACGGTCTTAACCCCAACAGTGCTGCCGATGCCCTAAGTTTTTCTATTTGCGAGAATGATGCAAATAATACCCATAGTGTCAGATACACCAACCTTGAGGCATATGCCAACTCACTGGTGCAGGAGATAACGCAGAAGGAGCGTGCCGACGCCACGGAGACATTTGAGGAGTATTATCCTCTCGGACTGCAGGCAGTGGATGGCGACGAGCCATTCCCCTCTGCGCCCGACTTCGTGCTGCCTGACATACCTGAGAGCGGCAACGATGTGTTTAACTCCAGCAAGGCGACGTCAAGCAAGGATGTGGATATAACTGGTACGGTATGCACGCTTGGCAGTGCTGCCAACCCGTCGGGTACGTCAGGCACATACCTGAAACTGCGTACAAATCAGGACTGGGTGTTTACCATAAGTGAAGGATACAAGGTAACGGGCATAAACATCGTGGCATACCAGCACAACAATAATGACAATACAACGGCGGACATCCAGATGACAAGCATCACTGCCGACGGCGGTGCCAACCTGCTGAGCAGTAACGTATCGCTGCCACAGAAGTCAACGGGTAACACCGCAAGGGTTGCACTGAGCGACCTGAATGCTACCGGCAATATCACGGTAACATTCTCAAACAATGTTCCCACGGACGGCGACCCTAAGCCCCAGCAGCAGTGCTACGCCATAGTAACCCTCACATACGAGAAAGCCTCGACGGGCATAGAGGACGTGACGGCAACCAAGGCAGTCTCTCCAGCCAAGGCATACTACTACAACTTGCAGGGACAGCGCGTCTCTCCCGACACCAAGGGAATACTCATCTACCAAGGCAAGAAGGTGATACGTTGATGCGTCTGCGATAAAGTAAGATTTTTTATCATAATTTGGCTTACATAGGCTATGCTTCCATCTGCGGAAGCATAGCCTATGCGCGTTGTAGGCAAAGCAACCGTGCGTGTAAGCAAAGCGTCCGCAGTCGGGTGCTTAGTGACAGCAGGGTTATGAGGGCACTGCCTGATAATCAGACATGGTTTTGGCTCAGCCAAATGGAAAAGAACTTGTCATATACTTCATATACGCCGAGACGTGAAGTCACGAGTTGCTTGTCAATGAGTGTTTTGATAGTTGTCTGTATGCTGCTTGCCCCTGCAAGGTGGTATTTGCTTATGAATGTGTTTCCTTTTATTTCTGTTGCCTTGCCCTCGCTGTTTATGGCGAGCAGCAGCTGTTTTTGTCTTGGAGAAAGTTCGTAAAGTATATCTGCGTATGTAGTTCCTGCTTCAGATATTATTGTCTGCACGGCATTGAAAACGTCTTTCTCGTCACATGATGTTCCTGCCGGCGTTTGTGCGAAGAGTTCGCTCATTACCTTCTGCATATACCACGTAATGCCGTTAAACAGTTCGTAAGTTTTGTGTATGGCTTCCCTGCTTATGTCCTTTCCTTTTGCATTGAAATGCTTTGTTGCAAATTCTGCATAGGTTTCCTCTGGTATAACATCAAGAGTATAACTATGTGTGGAGGAAAAAAATGGACGGGAAGGTGAACTGAACATTTCTCCCAGTAGAGACTGTTCTGAACCGGAGAATATAAAATTGCCATTCCTGCAATGTTGTATGTGTGTGCGCATTATAGCCTCAACGTTTTTCTCAGGGTATCTGGCAATCTGCTGAAATTCATCTATTGCCACGATACATGGCGAATCAGAAGTCTCGATGTAATTGAAAATCTGTTCGAGGGTGTATTGCGGTGACTGTATCGTGCCACGTTCTATTCCCCATGTAGGATTGCCTAACTGGTCAAAAGCCATGATTGCTCTTAGCGATGATACTATGGTGAGGAACTTTTTTAGGGCAGTCTCTCCTCTGCCTGCCAGCGTCCTGACAATGCTGTTACCCATGCACTGTACCATCTCGTCGAGTGTACTTGTTGCATATATATCTATTATAAAGGTGTTGTAGTGGGACTTTATTTCCTTCTGGTTAAATATATGCTGTATTAGTCCGGTCTTACCGAGACGACGTGGCGACATGAGCACTATGTTGTTGCCATTGGTCAACAGGCTTATAAGGCGCTCTGTTTCCTTCTTACGATCGCAGAAATACTCTGCTCCAGCGTATTCATTGGTGTAAAATGGATTCGTCATGAGTTTTAATTCTACTGGTAATCAATTCATTATGTACATTACGGCGTCGCCGTTACGTTGTTAACGTAATGAGCTATACGCTGCAAAAGTACTAATTTCTTTTCTCTCTCGCAAGAAAACAGGGCAGTTTTTTCATGGTTTTGGAAACGGATATGTTTTGGGGTAGGAAAAGTTATCCTTTTGGCTGCCAAAAGATATGCTTTTAGGGGGCAACAGCATAGCTTTTCTGAAACCATTTGTATCTTGTTGATTTTCAGTGGGTTATTTCATGCCAGAGAAGAAGGCTTTGGCGGAGCCGAACTTGAGGAAGAGGTCAAGACGGATGGGGATGTGGCGCTTGTCTTTTGTTACGAAGAAGCGGACGATTTCCTTTTCTTTCTTGCCCTCCTTT
>JAFVBX010000019.1 GCA_017479675.1 Prevotella sp. | reverse complement strand
CTTGGTGTCCTGCGGTGAAAGTGCACAAACGAAAGGCGCGCAAGCAAGGTAATTTGCCTACGTACACGCATGGTGACTACTCGAAAGTAGAGGGGTTGTGCATTTGTTTTCTCGAGAATTTAATTAATAAATAAGTTTATGCAGTTGCAAAGATACGGATTTATTTTGAAACTGCAAAGAAAAAAGCTGAAAAAGTTCATTTCCTGAACTTCCTCAGCCTATTTTTCTGATTTACAATGGTTTTATAGAGAAATCTTCTTGCCGCCAACGATGATGATGCCTGTGGCATGGTTGCCTGCGGGCTGTCCGCTGAGGTTATAGCGTGGGGAGGCGGTGCCTGCGGCATTGGCATTGGGGGCGGCGATGGCTGTAGTTCCTTCGAGGGATGCCTCAAACTCTATCTCCTGCGTGGCGAGGATATGGTCGCTGACGACTTGCAGATCGGAGGCAACAGTGAGGGGTGCCGGTATCTCTACGGAGAGCTGACCGCCGGGCAGGAGTCCCTTGAGGGAGGTGGCGGAGCGCACGCTGCCTATGGCGAAACAGGCATCGCGATAGAGGGGGGCTATGCCGGTGTTGGTGACGGTTAGGCGTGTGGTGGTGGCGTTGGTCTCGCATGAGGTGACCTTGAGCCTGTAGCCTGTAGCCATGCTGCCGTCACGGAAACGCTCGGGGGTGGCAACGCCGCCGCGCGGTGCGTCATTGGCTATCATGAAGGTGATGTGGTATTTGGAGGCTTGCTCTGCCCATGTGTGACCGTAGAGCCCTGAGGGGCTGAGGAAGTTCTTCTGGTCGTTGGAGGAGTAGTAGCTTACCTCGCCGCCGCACACGCCCTGCTGCCAGCGCGTGCCTTTGCCGATGGCGTTCCAGCACTCTTCGTTGTAGCCGTCGCTGGTGCCTATCTCGTGGGTCTTGTGCATGAAGGAGTCGTCGAAGAGTCCGAAGGGGAGGGACATGAGGGAGGCATCAGCGACGAAGGGGGTGTAGCTGTCGTCGGCGGCATCGATGGAGACGAGCCAGGGGATGTCGCCCATGACGCTGGTGAGGTGGAGGAAGAACTCTTTCTGGTATGCCTTGGTGGGGAAGTTGGTGCCGAACTGGAGGGTGGTGCCGTAGATGTGGTACTCCGACCAATGGCCGAAGCCTACCTCGACGAATGCCAGACGAGGATCGTCGGCATAGCGCTGGGCGAAGTCGGTATAGAACTGCTTGGTGAAGCGTTGCAGCTCAAGATTGCTCCAGTCGGCATAGTAGGTGGGGCCGTCGCCGCCGGGGTTCTTGGCGTAGGTCTCGCTGTAGTCGGCGCGGTCCTTGATATACTGCGGCACGGCGGTAGTGCCTTTCTTGCCATCGACATCGGTGCCTGAGGGATATTCGTAGCGGAAGCGCGCGACGAGCTGATGACCGCGGCTGGCAACATCGGCAAGGAGATTGTCGAACCATGTCCAGTCGTACTGTATGGTGCCATCGCTGGTGCAGCCCGTGACGACCTTGCACGGCAAACAATAGGAGAACTCCAATTGGATGGTGGAGCCGTAGGTGGAATGGCGTGACTCTGCCTCTTCTGGCCAGAGGACGAGTCCCGTCATAGGCTGCGGATGGGTGATGGTGCGATTGAGTTTTACTGCTGTCCACTCCTGCGCCTGCATGCCTGCGGCGAGGGATAGCACGAGGATGAGGGTTGTTAGGGTTCTCATTGTTGTAAGGGTTTTAGTTGTCTTTAGGAATTTAAAAGGCTGAAAAAGTTCGTTCTCAGAACTTCTTCAGCCTGACATAAGGGAAAATTATGCGTTATTGAGTATTTTGGGATTGCTGTTACTTCTTGATCTTGTCGAGTGCCTGCTTTGCATTCTCGTTGTCGGGATCGAAGAGGAGAATGCGGCGCCACCATACGCGTGCGTCGGCGAGGTTGTGCTTCTGGAAGTAGGAGTCGGAACCTAAGTACTGGCACGCCTCGACTATCATAGCCTTGTCCTGCTCGCTGGGCTCGTCCTTGCCGCTCAGCACTTCGTAGAGTTTCTCGTAGTAAGGACGGGCAAGACCCTTGCTGTTGTCGCGGTCGAAGTAGGCATAGCTCCAGCGTGCGTGGGTGTAGAGCACGTAGCTGATGTTCTCCCAACGCGGGTACTTGTTCTCAATCTCTTCATATACCTGGAACATCTTGCGGATGGTTGCCTGCTTCTCCTCGCCGTTCTCCTCGCCTGCCTTGTCACGATAGATGTTGGCAAGCTGATAGAGCTGGTAAGCGCCGTCGGTGGACGGGTAGGTCTGCATGAAGCGTTCGTACATGGCGATGGCGGAGTTCCACTGTCCCTGCTGCTTCTTCTCATCGACGAGCTTACGCACTACACGCGTGATCTGTCCACGCATCTGGGGTGCGAAGTAGTCGTCCTTGTTGGCAATGCCTGCCCATGTCTCGAACGCCTTGTCGGTCTGTCCGAGTCCGAGCTGTGTGGATCCCATACAGAAGAGGTCGATAGAGTTGAGGGAGTCGGTAGGGGTGGAACGGAACCAGATGTCGCCTTGCTCCTTGGCAACGCGGTAGGCGCCTGAACGGGTGGCACTCCAGAAGTAGAGACGGTTGAAGCCCTTGTTTTGCGGGAAGCGCTTGATGCCCTTCTTGGCAATCTCGATGGCTTTCTCGTCGTTGTTGCTCCAGTAGAGGTTCTGCGCATACTTGGCGAGTTGGTTCATGGAGAGCTTGTCGGTGTTGACATTCGCCATAGCCTCAGCGGCATGCGCATCGTCGCCGCGCTTGTTATATATGTTTGCTATCTCGACATCCACGTTGTAGTCGGGACGCACGCGACGGAGGTCCTCCAGACGGGCGCGTGCCTTGTCGATGTCCTTGATGGACATGGCGTTGGCATAGTGTATGTAGGCATCGGCATTGGTGGAGTCGCAGCGGATAGCCTTGTCGTAGAAGATACATGCCGAGTCAACCGCCCACTCGGCGTACATATCGCCGTGCAGGATGTAGGCAGGGGCAAAGGTGGAGTCAGCCTTGTATGCCTTGGCAAGGTACTCACGCGTGCTTTCACGCATATTGTTACGATAATAGGCACGACCGAGGGCGGTCTGCATGGCAGCGCTCTTCTTGAAGCGCTTGGACAGCTCCTTGGCTATGGTGTCGGCATTGGTTGACTGATGGTGTATCAACAACGCCATAGCAGCCTGCACCGCATCGGGGTCTTTATAGTGCTGGGCAAATCCCCCTCTAACTCCCCCGAAAGGGGAGAACAGTATAGCGAGGACGAGAGCCAAGAAGGCTGCCTTTATCTTTATTTCTCTGAATATCTTCATATAGTTTTTCGTTATGTCGTTATGTCGAAATTTCGTTCTTGCGCTCCGTAGGTGCTCAAGCGAGCAAGCTCGGAGTCTGTCGGAATGGCGAAGCGTCGCCTGATTAACTAACGGCGGCGGTGCTTCTCGTAGCGTGCACGGCGTTTCTCCTGCTTACGCTGCTGCTTGTCCTGCCAAGCGCGTGTCTTCTCAATCTGCTTGTTGGTCCAATTCTTCTGGTGACGCAGATGGCGAACCTTTGCCTTCTCTGGGTTGAGGCGGAACTTGCCGACCTTATACTGCACACCGAGGTTGAGCGTCTCGTAGAGGCGGAACTTGCCGGCACCGACGCTGTTGGCACTGACGAGCTCGTTCTTGGTGTTGAGCAGGTAGATGGTAGGAGTGAAGAAGATGGAGAAGCCCTTGCCCACATAGGTGGTGAGCTTGAGACCTGCATCGGCACCTATCATCACGTCGTCATTCTTAGTGAGGTTTGCCTTGACATCGCTGCCGCTGTAGTCGTTGATACCTGCATAGGTGGCTTTCTGATCAACAAGGTAGCCCACGGCAGGACCGATGAAGCCTTCGAGCTCGAACTTGCGGCCACGCAGACGACCAGAGCAGAGGTTGGTGAGGCTGACCTCGTAGTTGAGGGCACCGATGAGGAGACGGTTCTGTACCTTGAAGAGTCCGTTGTTGTTGTCTGCTATGGACCTGCCGTCAACAGTGTAGCCCAGCACATGGTTGTTGCTGAGGTTGAGGAAGTCGGCATGGAAGCGTACAGAGTGGAGGTGGTTGAAGCGGTACTCGGCAAAGACCATGCCGTTCCAGTCAACGCCACCGCCTGTATAGTAGGCTTCACGCTTCTGCATCAAGCCCAAGCCGCCTGCCACACCGACACGTGTGCCGCGCACGTTGCGGTAGGTGTAGTTCTGGGTGTGGTCCATCTCATAGAGGTCATGGAACTTCTCCGAACGTATGAGCATGGTGAGACCTATGTTGATGCCGTAGCCGTCTTCGCCGAATTTCTGATTCTTGCGTACGTTGTTATAAGGTATGGTATATACATTATAGTTATAGCGTGGCTCGATGAATGCCTGCAGGTCTTCGGTGAGCTTGCCCCACAAGTGCACGCCTACGCCGTATGCCTCGCTGTGTACACGTGTCTTGTCCTTGTTAGGCTGATACTGCGTGAGCATGCCGAACTCGGTGCCGAAGGTGAGGTAGGCACCAAACGGTGCGTCCCACTTGAACGAGCGGAAGAAGCCGAAGGGATTGAGCAGAGCCTCGATGCGGCCACTGATATAATGTTTGTTGTATGATGCAGGATAGTTGGATGACTCGACAGCGGTGCGCTCCACGGTCTCCTCATACCACTTGGTAGAACGACTGATAGCAGATACACGGAAACCCATAACAGGCGACAGCCAGCGACCAACGCTGAGAGTGAGCTGATGTCCCATCGTCTTGCTACTGCTGAGGTAGTCGGATGATGACATCACTGGACCTATTGCTGCTTCAACAAACCATGGCGTGCGCCACTTCTCAAGAGTGGACGGGCTCACCAAACGATCATCTGCCATGCGTGACTGTAGCAGCGCCAGACGCGCCTCCTTTGACAGATTATCTACGAAAAAAAACGAATAGTTTACATTAAGTCCATAGAATATGTCGTACTTATGCCAGTTGCGGGTGCCGGAGAGGTCCATCTTGTCGGAACCGATGCCTACGTAAGGCTCAAGATTGATGGTGCCGAGAGGACCAGTGAAGCACTTGAGCTGTACGCCGAAGTGTGCCTCAGGAGCAAGTTCCTTCTTGGTGTCCTTCATCCAGGTGTAGTTGCCGCCCACGCCAAACATAAGCGATGTCTCGATGCGACGCGCCGGATTGTAGCCAAAGAACTGCGTAGAGAGGTTGAAGAGGTAGTCCAGCTTGGCTGATGCGCGTGCCAGCCACAAGTCCTTATCCTGCTGATAACCCCATGCTCCACCAAGCGACAGCCTGAGAGAGTTGCGCTTAGTGTATTGCTTGCCCACGTGTACGTTGAGCTGCGTCATGGTCTTGAAGCGGTAATAGTCGTTCTGTGGAACGATGCGTTCGAAGCCCATGCCAGCACCTACATAGAGGTGGTCGTACCAATGCTTGTCAAAGGTATGGTGGTTGGGGGAATAACGGTCGTTAAGCACGTATTCCTTGAGGTCTATCTGGTCGGTCTTGTACTTTGCCATGTTGCGACGTGGCAGCTGTACAGTGTCGCGGATAGCCTGCAATTCCTCCTCGTCAAGGGTATCGAGCGGGTCGATATCCTGCTGACGCATACCCTGCGCCATCGCTGTTTCGCAAGTAAACAAGGCACAGAAGAGAATTATGCTGTTGATTATCTTCATCTATGGTTTATGAGTTATTTCGTTATTGCGTTATGTCGGAATGTCGTTATGACTTTTACTGTGCTGCGGCTGGTGCAGGAGCAGCTGGTGCATCAGCAGCCGGGACGTCAGCAGTACCGATACCCTCGATAGCATCAGTAGCGGTCTCGCCGTTCTCGTCAATGTCATCATCGCCACCGCTTATCTCAAGGACATCCTCGTTTTGGTTTTCTGCACGTGCTGCCTCAGAGAGCACTACAAGACGATCGAAGAGTTCGCGGTACTTCTGTTTCTTACGCTTGCTCCACTTATACTTCTCGCGTAGCTCGTCACTGATCTGACCATCGTTGAAGTATATCCACTTGTAGGATGGTTCAAGCTCGAAAGAGTGATTGAAGAATGCGAGGTAGTTAGGTATGTAGTCGGGCTTGTGGCGGTCGTTGATACGCTTCTCTTCATTGTCTGCCTCAAGGATGCCGCGCAGGTACCACTTCTTCGGGTTCTCGTCGCCCATCTCGTTGATGAGACCGAGACATACGGTGTAAGGTACATTGAGGATGTCGCGTGCCTCGGTGTAGATGACAGCCTTGTTGTCGGGGGCACATGAGATTACGAAGTTCATGGCATCGAGCACCTCCTGTTCCTCTGCCGGAGAAAGCTGGTGGGTAGCATACTTGACGAAGCCTTCCTTGAAGGTGATGTACTTCTTCAGGCGCTCCACTTTCTCGTCCTGGTCGTTGCCGAACCAGTAGTCGCAGAAACTGAGGGCGCTGTCACGCTCTTCCTGCTGGAAGTATGTTATAATCTGGTTGATAAGAATCTCGCGGCGGTTCTTCTGTGCCCTGTCGTTCATCTCACGTGTAGTAACGGCACGCAAGCGTTTGTTGATGAACGGATCGAGCACACGTGAGTCGGGCTTGCCCTGCTTCTGGTTGAGCATTGCCATGCGGTTGGCAACGTACATAGAGAACTTTATCTGCTCGTAGCCGCCGCGCTGCGTTACGTGGCGATAGGCAAGCATGGTGAGTGTGTCGAGTTCCAGTGAGTCGGTAATGCAGTTGAACAGGTTGTAGTAGTCACCGTCAGAGAGGTCCTTACCCTTGCCTTGCAACAGGTCGCGCTTACGTGCATAGTAAGCGGCGGTAACCTCCTGGGCGTCCATGACGTGCTCACGTTCATAGCGGTATGTCACGCGCATCATACGGAGTTTCTCCAGTATAGGAACGATGAAGGCATCGTAGCCGTCCATCTGTGCTATCTCGGCATCACCGCCATAGCCTCCTGCTCCCATCTTGGCACGCACCTGGTCGGCAAGACCTGTGTTGCCTGTTGCCTCCAGTTCCTTTGCTACGTCTTCCCATGTGCACACACGTGGCACAGCGGTATGGAAAGCAATATCGACATTGCCAAGATACTGACGCACCTTTGCTACAGCCACACGTGTACGGTCGGCTGCCAAACGACGGTTTGCCTCCAAGCCACCTTCAGGTGAAGCGGTAGCAGCAACGTTAACTTCCATCAAAGTCTCGCCGTAAGAGCGTAGCTCCTTTACAAGCTCGTTGAGCTGTACCTGGTTGGTAGAATCGGTGGTAAGCTCTGACTTGCCGACGACAAACTTTAGGCGCAGATCCTGGTTCTTCGTGTCGTAGTTACTCTCTGCATCGATGCGGAATTCGTCGATAGCCATCTTCGCCGACGCTATGCCGAGGTCGAGGAACTTGAATATATTCTTCGAGTTACAAGAACCTGTTGCTGCCGTACGGTTGAAATAGATGTGGTTGAGGTCGGCAATCTGTACCGTGTATGGTATCTTGTAAGTCTTTTTCCTGTTAGGTTTCTGATATACCAAGGTGGTGTCGAGATAAACCTTCTCATCGGAGTATAGCGGTTTGTCAACGTATGCATACGCCACCTTGTCGTGTTTCATATAGTTGAAGAGCATGCGCTTGTTCTGCGTCTTGTGGTAGTCGGGACCTTCCATCACGAGGCCGCTGACATAGTCAACAGTGTCTTCCGTGAGACAGTCCACGGCTGACGGCTGGACAATGAGACGCGCCTTCTCGTTGCCGTAGCCTGCAGGCAACTCAAGGTGTATCTTGAAGTACATGTTCTTACCGTCGTCGATGGCTGGAGCAGCGGTAATGCTGATAGTGTCGCGGTTTACACCGAGCACGTCAACGTTGCTGATGTTGTGCGAACCCTGGTCCATCTTAGTCTTGAAGATATGCTCATACTCTGTCTGTCCTGCTTTGAGCGGTATTACTGCCATGCGTGCATCCTCGATGGTCAGTTCATCGTCGGGGAGGTAGGAGCAGACGAGGATAGCCATGTCTGGATAAGCATGGACCTTGAACTCGCCGTTACCACGTGACTGGCGGAACTTCACCTTCTGCTTCACACAGGCATCATCCCACGCCGTAAGCACTATGGCACCCTTGTCACCACGCTGGAGTACGATTGCCTCCTGCAAGGCGTCCATTACGACGTTTGCCTTATGCTCAGTCTTGAACACGGCATACTGCACCGTGCGATACTCCTTGGTACCCGCAGTCTCGAACACCACGCTGACGGCAGCATCTATTGCTTCGTTCTGGGCAAAAGCACTGCCACAACCCAGCAAGAGGAACAAAACTATGCTCTTGAATATCTTCATTACTTTATACTATACTATAATATACTTTTGTCACTACTTTAGAATATAAGAAACAGAGATACTTATACGCAGCGGCATCAGCAACGAGCCCGTAGCATTGGCATAGGGGTTGCCTTCCTCGTTGGTATAATGCCTGTCATAGTCATCGCCCACGAAATACTCCTTCTGCCTGTATGCCACATAGCCAAGACTGGTGTGGAAGTCTATGAGCAGTCGCTGTGTCACCGGCCATACGTAGCCGTATGACAAGCCTATGCCCATAGCGTCACCATCATAGACCTTGTCTGCCAAGTGGGAGAACTTGTAAGAGGCAAGTAATCCGATGGCTCCGAAATAATGGTGGAACATAGGACGTCCTGAGATATACACGCGCCACTCCGGCTGAACGGCAGCAAGGCGTATATCCTTTCCCAACATATTGGCAGCATACAAGCCGTTGATGTTGAGGGTGGATTTCTTACCTAAGGTGAGTTCCACGCCGAGTGACGGAGCCATGCAGGCATCCATAGCGACATCGGTGTTCACTGCTATCATCTGCGCCGATGCCTTGGCAGTAAACATCATTATCGTCAGTATAAACAGAAGTTTCTTCATCTGTCTTTTTTCTTGTTTCTTCTACTTTTCTTGAAAATTTGCTCTATTGCCTATTATTAGTGTACAGGGATGGTGTGGTCACCCTCTGTTACGAAAGGATACTTGTTCCAGTTAGCCTCTGTAGGCTCAACCTCTTCCCATGCTTCGAGGGTTGCATCGAGCTTCAGTGCCTCAAGGTTCCATATCTTGAGGATGAGACGGTATATCTTGCCCTCCTCGAAGTTGTTCTTGGTCTTCAGTGAGAGAGGTACTGGAATTGTCTTTGTCGTAGCAGGAGTAACGTTGTTGTCCGTCAGGGTAACGCTGAGGTTGTAGGTGCTTGCTGTTATAGCAGGCAGGATAACGTATGCCTCGTTGCCGTCAGCATCCTTTACTGACACACGCTGTGGTTTGCCATCTGCTCCTTTCTCTGGTGTAGCAGAGCCATCAATGTCGATTGCCTTAGTAGTGGTTGACGCTGTCACCTTACCTTCGTTGGCTGCACCGCTAAGGTCTGCAATAACGAGGTCAATACTTTCAGGAGCATTGTCGATGGTGAGTCCTGACACCGTTGTCTTGTATGCACGGTCATAGTTCTGGTCACCTACTGCATAGTCGATAGCCGTACCGCCTGCTACTACGTCAAACTTCAGCATTATCATCTTGTGCTTGAACTTCATTGTTGGAGCAATGGGCTCATCACCTGACAGGAGATTTCCCTGTGCATCCTTCACAGCTGGTGTGCGGAAAGGAGAGAAACGGAAGAACTTGGCAGAGTAGCCGTACTTGGTGAAGTCGGTTATCTCCTTGCCGTCGTATGTCACGCCCGTTGTCTCACCAGGTGTGAACCACTGTATGTTGGTGTTTGCAACGTCCTCCTGACTGTAAGAAGCGCGTCCCCACAGCACTTCGTCCTTACCTGATACAGGTATCGTAACGGTCAACTTTGACTTGTCAACCTGCGTATTCTGGTCAGAAAGTGACTGCAGAGGGTAGTAACCATAAAGGTTGTAGCTGCAGTAGTTGCCTACAGGATAGTAAGGCTGCTCTCCAATGAATGCGATGGAAGAGGTAGCACCGTCTTCAATAGTGGTAGTTTCCGCGCCGCTTGCGTCGTACATGGTGACGTTAGCAGACTGGTTCCATACAGGTGCAGACCACTTGTCCTCGTACTCACCTATATTCGCAATGCTTACCGTCTTGCCGTGGTTAGCCCAACTTACGTTGTCCCACGTCACGTCACTATAGTCATTGTCAGGGATGATACCCTTGGCAAGCATGAAGATGCCCACCTTCTGGTCCTGAATGGAGAATGCCTTTGTAGTCTCGTTAGAGTTGATCGGACCAGCCTTTGACACCAAGGTTGACGCTACTGAGTTCTGGCTTGAACCGTCAGTATTTATTTCAACCTCTGTAGATGTCTGTGTAGCACCGGCACCTATCTTTAACAGCTCATCACCTACATTGAGGTTATAATCCATACGTTCTTTCTTCACTTGATCATAGAAGCCGTCTTCTGAAGAACAAGCAGCAAACATTGTTACTGCAACTGCGCAATAGGCAAATTTTAGAATAGTCTTGTTCATATCCTTATTATTTATTTTGTTTTTTCTCTATTGTTATATATATATAATAATGTGTAGGTCTTTCTTTATGGCAAGTCATAGTTGCCCGATTCCTTCAGATCCTCTTCATCTACCTCTACCCACTCTCTCTCTTGGCTTGAAGACTTCACCGTGTTAGGTCCATAGATGCGGAACATCACTTCGTAAGAGCATCCTGCCTGGAACTGCATGTTAGGGTTCTCAGGGTCGGAATACAGAGGTATGTCTATTGTATAGTATTTTGCCTTAGTAGAACTGCGGGGATAGCGTACCACCAGTTTAGCCACGTATGAACCATCGATGGACTTGCGGTCTTCATTGGTCAATGCCGGGAGTATGATACCCTGTCGGTGCGTGTCGTCAGGTCCGCCGAGCTTTGTTACCACTGGCGTCTCCGTTGTCACCCTTTTGCCGTCATCGTCGCGTGTCGTTGTCTTTTTCGTTGACAAGGTCTGTACCGGCATCACCGCGTCAGCATAATAGAGAGTGCGTGAGCCTGAAGTCTTGGTAACATAGCTCTTGAGGAAGTACTCTGCATGTCGGTTTTTTGCGCTATACTTTATGTCACCGTTATGAAGTCCTGACCTCTCAGCCACGAGAAGCACTACCGAATCAGGCACGTTGCATATACTTATGCCCACAACCTCCGTCTCAAGCGCTTCATCATAATTCAATTCCGTTGTCTTGCTTGACTCATCCACAGGATTACCATTCTTGTCAATGCCGCCCGGTTGCACAGAGAACATCAGCTGCGCCATCTTATGGGTAAAGTGAAACTTCGGCGTCAGACTCTCTAATGGCTCGTCGGTGCCGTCACTCGTCCTGTTCTGAGAGAGACGGAAGTAGTTGGCGCTCCACGCATAGTCCTTATATGAACTGTTGATGGTATTGTACTTGTCGCCTGGTATGGCTGCCGAATATATCACGTCCTGCGTACCGTCCAACTCTGTCATCACCGCCAACACTGAGTCCTTCTTGTACTCTATCGTTGCCACACGCGGCGTGTATGCGTAGAAGTTATAACGGTGGAAGCTTCCTACAGGATAGCGCTCTACCGCACCGTTCTTCAACTCCAGCTCTGAACCGAGCGAAGGCTTCGTGGTACTCTTCGGACGTGCCGTCGCCGGCATATTGTCGAGATATGCAGCAAAACCGTAAGCGTAACCGTCGATAGCTGAGTCGTGGGTGTCTTTCTCGCTCCTGTACCATGAGCAGTCATCACCATACTCCCTACCCCAATATGGCGTCAGAGGAGTGTTGATGACATTCATGGCGAGCATGAACACACCCAACTGGTCTGTTGAGAAGGCTCCCTGATTCGACGTTATCGCAGCCTTCGATTCTATAGCATCCGTCGTAGCTCCGAGTGTTATGGTGTATTCACTCGGTGCCAGTGCCTCTTCCATTGACATCCCGTTGCTTGCTATGTCTTCATCAGAACAGGCAGTCAAGGCTGTGCCAAGGATAAGCACCGATGCTATGTTATAAAAATATTTCTTCATTTTCCCTACAGATGAAAAATTATCCTTTAGTCAAGATTCTTCTCTATCTCTCCACCTTCTACCCAAGGTTCGAGAGTAGTGCTGAGGATTACCATCTTCAAGCCTGCCACGCCAAGCTCTATGTTGTATGACGTGCCACCCACGACAGACTCTACACCCTGCTTTGCCAACTCCTCAGCAAGAGGTATGGCATAAGGTGCGTTGTCAAAGGCTGGGTAAACTATCTTGCGTGCGGTATATCTTACAGGAATAGACGGGTGAACCTTGTAGTATTCATCGCTGAACTGCTTGGCATACTGGTGCATCACGATGCGGAACTCGTAGTCATCCTGCGGAGCTACGAGGATGGCATCACCCACTCTTGTAGGCTCTACGTCGTTAGGCTGTACGCCTGCCATCTTCACCGTGTTCTGGTTTACGGCATCCTTGTCAGGCTTTGCATAGAGTTTCAACCATCCCTTTATGGCATCGCCCTTGGAGTCAACGTCCCACTCTATGCGCTGGTTATTCCTTCCGTTGTGCAGGTCTGCCTTGTCTGTGTATGCGAAATACAGGCGACCTTTGTTCTTTGAATATACGAATATAGTGTCGAAATATACACCGCCGTTGACGTAGCCGTACTCATTGCCGCCGGCATCGGCAACTGCCAACCTGTGTACCTCGTCACTCGCAGTAACCTGACTGACAGGAATCTGCTCAGTGTTGTTGACACCGTCCTCCGGGAACATAGCCCTTGCCGTAAACGTGAGGCGTGCCAACTTATGACGGAACTTCAACGTCGGCTGCACATCATGACGCGCTGCCTTTGCTGAGTACAGTTCTGATGCCTCTATGCCCTTTTCCGTATAGAACTCGGTATTGCCGGCATCGTCCTTCTCCAGCGTCTGACCTGTGAGAATATCCTGCGTACCGTCTATCTGGAATGGCACATACATCTGCTCACCATCTACAACAGGAGTATTGCGAACGAAGTTGCCTTCCTCGTCAACGGTCTTGTTGCCCTCTTCGTCGAGCACTACGTCGGCATCATCAAGGTAATATCCCCAGAAATCACTTGCACCGCGCAGTGGATAGTAGCACACCTTGTTGTCCTTACGATGTGCCACACCTGTTGCTATCGGCTCATCGTCAGTAGGCTTCGGCGTTACCACCTCGGTGTTGTAGTATGTGCTTGCAGACTCGTCCTCATACAGTTCAGAGCCTACGGCAGACCATGCAGACACTGATGAAGGAGTCAGCGTGCCCTTGTTGAACATATACACACGTACCACTTCGCCGTTCCAGCTGTTCTTGCCGCTCTCTTCAGTATCGCCGACGCTACCCGTTCCTTTACTTGAAACACTGACAACGTCGGATGCAGAACTGATACCGAGTGTTATCTGCTCTCCTCCGCCAACTGGTGGCACAACAGGGTCTGTTGTGTAGAGGCTGTCGTCGTTGTTAGAACATGCTACTACAGAGAGAGTTGCAATGGCGTATAAAAAATACTTTCCTGTCATATCTGTATATTATCTTTTTTTCTTCCTTTATCAATCGTACAAATAAACTGTCGTTCCCGTTCCGCTCTTCCATGACTCGAGGTCGGAGGTTATAGTGACAGCGGTAGTGCCATATACCGAGAGGTCGAGAACGTATATCTTTCCTGCCTCGAAGCCCTTCTCCGGCGTGCAGGTGACATCGAGCCATGACTGCATGATACCCTGCGGATTGGTGTCGTCAACAGTGGTCTTCACCTTGGTCTGCTGTATGAGCACCTTTATAGTATATGAGGCAGCAGGCGGAACAAGGATTCCCTCGCCGACCTCTTTGAATTCCTCGGTAGATATTGCCTCTTCTGACAGGTAGGCATTGACAGAGAGGTCCATCGGTTCTGACAGTTCCGTAAGTCCGAGGCTCTCCACATCCTTTGCTGCCACCACCAGTTTTCCTCGTGTGTTGGCATTCACCTGTACGTCCTGTATTGACACCTTCACTGCATCGTCCATCTGCTTTGCACGGAACTTGAGGTAAGCCAACGCGTGCTTGAGGTTTATCTTCGGCTCTACGCTGTGCACAGCGCCGTATGTAGAGTAAGCCTTGTCACCGTATGTGATGACATTCTTGCGTATGGAGTCTTCAGTGATGCTCTGTGCGTAGTCTGCCTTCAGCAGGCTGTCCGTCACCTCTGGTGCAAATCCCACCATGATGTCGTTCTTGCCGTTCAGCGCCAGGTCGATGCTTACGCGATCATCCTGTTTCTCGAAACCATATACTTCGGCTCTGTTGATATAGTATGCGAAGAAGTTGTAGCCTATCTTCTCATACTTCTTGAAATTCCAATAATATGTCTCGTCCTTGTAGTTCTGGTTGTCTTCCCACTCTGTGTTGTTCAGCAGATACAGCGAACCGTTGGTGCTGAGCGTGGCAAGGCTGCCATCCTTCGTTGCTCCCTGTGGCACAGCGAGCTTTCCGATGTGCTGCGATGTTCCTTCGATGTAGGTCCTCTCCGTACTGAGCAGGCAGTTCAGACGGTTGTCGTCGTCACCCATCAGTTCCGAGAACTTAGGCTGCTGTCCCAGCGTTCCTGCATCACTGTTCATCACCGTCTTACGGTATGCCAGCAGGTAGAAACGCGCCTTGGCGTAACGCTTCAGGAAGTTGTCGTAGTTGTTCTGCGGATCAAGCGGTCCCTCGTCTTCCTTGTTTACTGGTGTGGTAGCCTTTGACTCTACCGCACCGCTTGAGGTAGCATAGAGCAATGCATTGACATTCAGTGACGGCGACATAGGATAAGTCACGTAGTCCTCGCCGTTAAGGTTTGAACCTCCGCCAGGTATGTATGTCGCATCAGGATATGAGTCAGAGCATGACTGCCACGTCAGGGCTGCCACGACCATCGTCAGTATCGTCAGTATGTTATATCGTCTGTTCATGTAGCAATACTAAATACTATTAGAATTCCTCTTCTATGTGCTGTTCCTCTTCCCAGTTTGCCACACGCGGTGACTCGTCAGTTCCCAGTATGAGCGACTGGTTGAGTGTAGCATCAATGGCAAGGTGCACAGTCTTCTGGTCCTGTGCCTTGCGCCAATACTCCTGTCCGTTCTCGTCATAGAGTTCGAGTAGCTGTGCACGTTCGATGTTCTTGTGCAGGTTCACGCGTCCCATGATGGTACGTGAGCGCCATCCCCAGTTGTTGTCATCGACGTTCTGTTCATATACCCACACCTTGACTATTATCTGCAGCACGCCAGGACCTGCATACTTGTTGGCGTCGGTGTATGTGGTATTCTCTACGATACCAGGGATATTGAGGTTGGCATAGCAACGCACCACCTCTTCCGACTGGTTGTCGTACTTGCCTATGTTGTCAACTATCCTGTCGCTTGACCATCCCTGCGGACGCAGTTCCTCAGAGTTTGCATCAGGCACCTTCGTCGGATCTACCAGCTTGGTCTGGAATATCAGCTTGTCGGTCTGCGATACATCTACGGCTCCCGTGCCCACATTCATCCTGCGCGGTATGCCTGACAGCACGCACCACACGTCGCTGACGAAGAACTGGAAATTGGATGTCTGCTTCTTCTTCAAGTCGAAGTAGAGGTCAACATTCTGTGTTATCGGAGTAGGGTGGAACTCCACTACCGATGTCTCCTCGTCGCCAATCCAGCGTATCGTGGTAGAATCTATCACTATAGGGTCGGTCACGTTGCGTATGAACTTAGCCATCTTGGCTTCCTTCTCCTCGTCAGAGGCATTCTCGTCAGCCGAGGTGTAGGGGTTGTTATCCACTGAACCGTTGAACTCGCCGAACGGACTGTTCACATAGTATTCACCCAGCTCTGCATAGTCGTATGTACGATATTCTATGTTGAATGCACCCAGGCGCATCCCCAGGTCTTCGGAGCTGAGCTTCAGCGGATTAGGAGTGATGACATAGTCCGACGTTATGATGCGGCTGGGGTTCAGTTTCTCCTCGAACGTCCTGCCATAGTTCATCGTAAGGAATTTGTATTCTCCTGATGACACCTCGAAACTCTCCCTCTCAGCGTTCTCCTCCTCTGCCAGCCATTCAGGTATAGGGTCGAGGTAGTGACCTTGGTTGGCGGTGGTATTGTAGCTGAAGGTGTATTCCTTAGTGTTTATCACCCTGTCGGCAATGACATAGAACTGGTAAGGATAGTCGGTAACCGACGCAGGCATCTTGTCCCAAGAGTACCTGAACATCACCGCACTCTTGTGCGTATGGTTCAGTTCTCCCTCCTCGCCTTTCTCACACAGCTCCTCGTTCACTTCGCATGAAGCGAGCAGCGAGGTGAGCGTCACGAGGCTCAGCATAGCCAGGAGAGAGTCTTTTACTATCTTATTCATTGCGTTGATATTCATTCTGTACCTCCTTCCTCTGTAGATTTCTTAGCTTCTTCGGCAGCCTTCTTGGCAGCTTCGCGACGTGCACGCATACGTGCTATCTTCTCTTGTGCCGCCTGTGCCTTAGCCTTACGTGCCGCTGCCTTTTCTTCCTTCGTCATGCCTTCTTCGGCTTTCTTGGCTGCTTCACGCTTAGCCCGCTGTCGTTCTATGGTAGCCTGGGCGTCCTTTGCCTTCTCCTTGGCTTTCGCCTTGCTGCGCTCTATCTTCTCGCGCATCTCCTGCTGCCTTGCCTCGCGTGCATCCTCCTCGGCAAACTTCTTCGCCAGTTTAGGATCGTTCTTTGCGAGAGAGTCGCGGCGTGCCTTCTTGATGGCGTTGATAGAGTCGAGACGTGCCTTCTTCAGACCATTGATAGAATCGAGGCGTGCCTGCTTGATAGAGTCCTTACGCATCTTGGCAAGCTGCTTCGGTGTGTAGTTAGGCACACGTGCCGGAGCCTGTTCGTCGATAGCCTGCTGCTGTTCGCGGTGGCGTACATCCACACAAGAGTCGTAGAGTTGGCGGAACTCCATAGCCACTACGCGGTATATAGAGTCCTGTATGTACTTCTGCTCACGTCCTGTAAGCCATGCGTTGTATATAGAGTCTTTCTTCTCGCGGAAGTCCATATCCACGTCGTAGCGCCAGCGGTACTTCTTCTGTATAGGGTAGTTGCCAAAGCGATATACCAGAGCCACGTGGAGGTCGCGCAGCATAGGACCGAACTTTCCGTCCTCATGGCCTGTCTTCGGATAGCAGTTATTCTCACGGTCGGCGCGGTAGGTGTCGTACTTGTTGTACATCACACCTGCACTGAAGCCGAACTCCATGTCCATTGAGTTGCCGTTCTGGAAAGCAAGGAAAGGCTTCACGAAGCCCCATGTCACACCTGCCATGTATGCCGTGCCCTGACGACCTTCGCCGCCGCCCCACAGCATGGAGTACTTGGAGTAGGTAACATATCCGCCACGATAGAACACCCAGTTAGGATGGCTCGGCAACATGTTACGGCATGACCACAACTTGTCAATCCAATGACGGTGGGGTGACAGGTATCCCGTAGGCGTACACTTACGCTCACGCCAGTACACACGACCTTCAAGCGTCGCCTCGAAAAGGTTATAGACAATACCTCTCACGTAGGTACTGTTGGTATGAGGGCGATACCTGAAGTTGGCATTCACCGCATAGCGGTTCCAGTTAGTGTTGCGGATATCAAATTCTACACCTATGTTGGGCACGAGCAAACCCCAGTCCACGAGGTTGGTGCGCACGGAGATACGCTCTGCCAACGACAGAGTATCCACCCTACGACTGTTGTCTGCCACCTGTGCCGACGCTGCGAGAGGCAGTACGAGCATGCACACCAGCAATATCTGGTGCCTCCATGCCGCCGTTATCTCGTTATGCCATTTGAATTGCATATATATAATATAATAATGTGATTACTTCTCAACCGTAATGGATTAGTAGCCGTAAAAGCACAATCCCCCCATATGTTTTTTAAGGGAAATTGGCAATATAATCTTCTAAATTGGCTACAAAATTACTAAAATTGCCTCACAAAATAGAGTGCATTGTATTAAAATTTGTTAATCAGTATTAAAACTACTGATAAATTAGTAATTTTGCAACCTCAAATTTATCAATATCTATATTTTTACTCATAAAACATGAAGGAATCGCCCTCCATATTGCGCTCCATAGACTGGGTTACTATCTGCCTGTATCTCACACTGCTTGCCTTTGGCTGGATAAGCGTGTGCGGAGCAAGCTATACGTACGGCGATACCGACATCTTCTCTCTCGACACGCGTTCGGGCATGCAGATAGTGTGGATAGCTACGAGTATAGTGCTTGCAACGGCGATATTGCTGCTCGACGACCGCTACTATGACACCTTCGCCTACGCGATATACGGGCTGATGCTGTTCGTACTGTTCCTCACCATCTTCAACCCCCACGAGATAAAAGGGTCGCGCTCATGGCTGGTGTTGGGTCCCGTACGCCTGCAACCTGCCGAGTTTGCCAAGTTTGCTACGGCACTCGCCGTCGCCAAATACATGTCGGCACGCGACTACTGCATGGACAACTGGCAGCAGTTCATCAAGACAATAGCGATAATAGTCACGCCGATGCTGCTCATCATCATGCAGAAGGAGACGGGCTCTGCGCTGGTCTATGCGTCGTTTTTCCTCATGCTCTACCGCGAAGGCATGACGGGCAGCTTCCTCTTCACGGCTGTCGCCATGGTGATATACTTCGTTGTTGGAATACGCTTTGCCGAACCTACCATACTTCACACCCCCACCCATGTGGGACCGTTCGTAGTCTTTCTCCTGATACACATATTCTGTGCCGGTCTGATGACGGCATACTGCAAGGCGGCAAAGGAAACGAAGATAATGCTCGCGTCGGCATTAGGCATCACGCTGCTTGCCATGTTGTTCTCCGAATACGTCATACGCTTCGACGTGGTGTGGGTACAGATTGCCATCACCGTCGTCATGGTGATATACCTTTGCTACCTCGCATTCAGGGAACAGGTGAAGGAGTATCTCTTCATAGCCATCTTCGCTATATGCTCCGCAACGCTTTTCTACTCTGCATCGTTCGTGCTCAACAATGTCATGGAGCCCCACCAGCGTGTGCGTATCAACGTGCTCCTGGGGCTGAAGGAGGACCTTGCCGGTGCAGGATATAACGTGCACCAGAGCGAGATAGCAATAGGTTCGGGAGGACTGACGGGCAAGGGATTCCTCAACGGCACCCAGACGAAGCTGAAATTCGTTCCCGAACAAGACACTGACTTCATCTTCTGCACCGTAGGCGAGGAGGAAGGATTTATCGGTTCGGCTGCCGTACTGGTGCTCTTCATGCTGCTCATCTGGCGGCTTATCTATGTCGCCGAGCGCCAGATACGAGCCTTCGGGCGCATCTATGGCTACTGCGTGCTCAGCGTGTTCCTGTTCCATGTGTTTATCAACATCGGCATGGTGCTGGGACTAACGCCCGTCATAGGCATTCCGCTGCCGTTCTTCAGCTACGGCGGCTCGTCATTATGGGGTTTTACCATAATGCTTTTCATCTT
>JAFVBX010000100.1 GCA_017479675.1 Prevotella sp. | reverse complement strand
TGTTCTATAACCTCGCGCACGTCAGCAGGTGTGAGGTCAGGGTATGCCTGCAACCACAGGGCTATGGTGCCTGCTGCGATGGGCGATGCCATTGACGTGCCGTTGGTGACATACCACAGGTTGTTCTTGCCGCTGGCTTCGGTATAGTATGCAGCTATGAGCGCTGCTCCTTTGTCCTTGAATGTGCTCTTCCAGTCGGTGGCAGAAGCGTCAGCGTATGCCTTGTTGTAATAGTTGTAGGCAGAGGTTATGGCTATGCCTGGGGAGATAACGTCAGGGTGAACTTTTCCGAAGTCGTCTCTGCCGTAGCTTGAATACTTGGCAGTGCTGTTGTTCTCGCCTGTCTGGGCAACGGAGAAAGAATATCCCGTGCCAGCGTATGAAACGAATGAACGTGAGCGGTTGTAGGCTCCCACTGATATGAAGTTGTCCGCGCTGCATGAGTTGTTTATGCTGATGTCGGCAGTGCCCTCGTCATATTCGTATGTGGGGAATGTGGTGGAGGCAAAGCCGTCGCGCTCTTTGTTTGATGACATGGCATAGACGCGCAGTGCAGCATCCGTGTTGTTGTGAATCTTGATGACGAGGAACTTGTTATTGTCGTCAAAATAAGACTGCGACAGGCTCAGTGATGCTTTGAGCCATCCGTTGTGTGATGCGTCCTTGCTAAACGACAGGCTTGGATTGTATATCGTGCCGCTTCCTGTCTTCAAAGGAACGGTAGAGAGGGTGGTATATGCGCCTGTCAGTGTATCGACCACTTCAAAGGAAGCTGTTACAGAACCCAACGTGCTGCAGTTTGGAACTCGGAATGTCAGCGTTTGTGAAGGTATGTAGCTTTTGTTGCTGCTTGCTGCTGCCACAGTCTTTGTGAGTATTGCCTTCATGTAGCCGTCGGCAGGGATGGTCTTATCCACGTTCCATTTGTACATCGCTTCATTAGCTGTTGACATACATACTATCACGCCTTTGCCGGCTACGGAGTTTATGGCATTGTTGATGTTTGTCTTGCCGTCGTGCCAGTCGCCCGTTGTGCCGAAACTCATGTTGATGACACATGGCTCGTTAAGCTCTTTTGCTGTAGCAACTATCTGTTCTACAGACTTTAGCACCTTTGCATCTCCGAGGTTGCTTGTTCCGCAGAGCACTATGTCTGCCTCGGGTGCCATCCCCATGAGGTTGCGTGTCTTAGGGTTGTAGTCGATGGTGACATCAAGCTTGGAACCTGCTGCGGAGCATGCCACGTGAGTGCCGTGCGACTTGTCGTCGCCAGTTGAGTTGTCCCATGTCAGTGCTGCAATAGCCTCTGGTGTGGTGGCAACGGTGGGGTTGGTGGTGCTGCTGCTGGCAAAGTGAACCACTTTCTTCACTCGTGTGTTGCCTTCGCTGTCCTTGAAAGCTACGTGGTTATAGTCTATGCCTGAGTCGATGATGCCTACCACTACGCCCTTGCCTGTGTAGGGAGTGTCAAAGGTGTAGGTGGCATTGTCGATGCCGTTGACGTTGCTCACGTTTATCACGCTGCGCGAATTGTCGTTGTCGGGGTGGTTGATACTGTTGGCGTTGAGGGCGGAAAACTCATCAAGTGTCTCCAGATATTCCAACTGCTCCACTGGTACGGTAAGGAACACTGCTCCCAGCGCCTCGCCATTGATGCTGATGCCTTTCGATGTGAGGGCGGCAGTAGGACACGTCGCTCCCTCAGCCAGCCATGCTATCACGTCAACGGTCTTCACCGTTCCGTCTGGGTTGAAGCTTACTACCATGTCATTCTGTATGGCGGCAGTGTCAACGGGGCATGCCTCGGCAGTGACAGTCATAGGGAACTTGTTGCCAGCCTGTACCTGCTGCGCGTCAGATATCTGCTGGTTTACACTGCTGAGCATATCGGTTATGGTGCTGCTCAGTCTGCTTTGTGCTCCTGCTCCCAAGGTGCAGAGTAGGGAAAATGATATGGTGACAATCTTCTTCATAATGTGCAAAGGTACAAAACATTTGCAAATAGACCAAATTATTCTCGTTTTATTTTGATAATTCCACTTTTATTAGTACTTTTGCGCTCGCTTACCGTTTGGTAGGTTTTTCTTTAATTATTTACAAACAAAAAATGAAACAGACAACAATTAGAATGCGCCACGAGGCACTGCGTTTCAAGCGTTTCTCGAGAAAGGGCTACAGCCTATTCTCTGTGCTTGGACGTGAAGTGCTCATCGGCACCCTCAGCGTTGCTGTGCTCTCCAATGCCAAGGCAGAGGGAGTCAGCGCCAATGAGGCTCTTGCCAATGACAGCCTGGGGCGCAAGGAACTGAAGCTCGACGAGGTCGTGGTGACAGGTTCCAGGGCACCACTGACACAGTCAGAGGCTGCAAAGATTGTCTCCGTCATCACGCGCGAGGACATAGACCGTGCGGCTGTGGAGAGTATCAACGACGTTTTGAAATTAGCTACCGGCGTGGATGTCCGTCAGCGTGGTGGCTTTGGTGTACAGACGGACATCTCGGTACGTGGCGGAAATTTTGACCAGATTACCATTCTTCTTAACGGAATCAACATTTCCTCACCCCACACAGGACATCTTTCGGCTGATTTTCCCGTTTCTCCTGACGACATTGAGCGCATAGAAATCATTGAGGGCGCTACGTCGAGGGTGTATGGCACGAGCGCCTTCAACGGTGCGGTGAACATAATCACTCGCGAAGGAAGCAAGGAAGAAGGGAAGAAGGTGGAAGGCTTGGTAGGCATTGACGGCGGCTCATACGGCTATTTCGGTGCCAACGGCAGGGCGAGTGTGGCAACAGGAAACGTAACTAACACGCTCAGCGTAGGTTACACACGCAGTGACGGAGCTACCCAGAACAGCGACTTTTCTTCTACGAGGCTGTTCTACCAAGGCTCCTTCAGCCCAGAACAGTCGTCCTTGAAGCTCAACTGGCAGGCAGGCTACAGTTACAAGCCTTACGGCGCCAACACGTTCTATGGCGCGGCGAGTACTGACCAGTGGGAGAGCAACGAGCGATGGATGGCAGCAGTGAACGCCAGCTTCAAGATTTCACGCGTCAACTTCCAGCTTTCCACTTTTTTCAACAGATGGTATGATCACTACCAATGGCACAAGGATTCGCCTGCCGGTGAGAACTTTCACCGCGTGGAGTCGAAGGGCGCTTCGCTCAATGCGTGGACAGACTGGGCTCTGGGCAAGACGTTGCTGGGCGTGGAGGTTCGCGACGAGCGCATACTGAGCACCAAGTTGGGTGAACCGCTGATGGAGTCGGCATGGAAGACGACTGGCGGACATGACGGCGAGGACGACATATATTATAAGTACCGCGACCAGCGTTGCAACGTGTCGCTGTTCTTCGAGCACGATGTGGTGATAAACCGCCTTACGGCTTCAATGGGACTGCTTGCCAACGTCAACGACGGCTTGGACACCAAGTGGCGCATATATCCTGGCGTGGATGTGAAGTATAACCTCTTAGGACGAAACGCTTTGCTACGAAAACGAAATGGTCTATCGACCTACGAAAACTCCAGTCTTAACTTGTTTGCTTCGTGGAACATGGCCCTGCGTATGCCTACGTTTACCGACTTGTACTACAGCGGTGCAGGGATAGAGGGCAACAGGGACCTGAAGCCTGAGAAGTCCAACGACTTCCAGATAGGTGCGGATTATGCCGTGAGGGGCTTGAGGCTGAAGGCAGAGGGCTTTTACAGTCACAAGACCGACATGATAGACTGGGTTACATTCCTTGAGAACGGTGCGACTGACAACGTGTTCCACTCCGTAAACTTCCAGATGGACAATATTGGCTACGAGCTCGATGCCTCATTCATGGCACGCGAGCTGTTGGGTAATGCGTTTCCGCTCAGGGTGTTAGCCGTGAAATACTGTTACATCAGCGAGACTTCCGACTATGCCGTGCAGGTCATATCCAGCAAGTATGCCATGGACTATCTGCGCCACAAGGTGATAGTAAGCGCCGACGGCAGGCTGTGGAAGAAACTCAACCTGTCGCTCAACTGGCGCTGGCAGGACAGGGTGGGGCAGAATGAGCCTTACGCCTTGCTCGACGGCAGGCTGTCGTGGGATGCTCCCCGCTACTCCCTTTACGTCAATGCCACCAATATATTTAATAAGGTGTACTACGACTATGTCACAATCAGGCAGCCCGGACGTTGCTTCGTTGCAGGCGTGAGGTTACGCTTTTAGTGCGGAAGATACGTCGGAAAGTTATCCTAAAAATGTTTAAAGGTAGTGATTTTATCTGTTCTTTCTTGTGGAGTTCGGAGAAAATCGCTACCTTTGCACCGTCACAAAACTATATTTCAAGTTAT
>JAFVBX010000099.1 GCA_017479675.1 Prevotella sp. | reverse complement strand
TTGTTCTTTTGTAAATTTGGAGTAGAGGTAGTGTCCCGGCAGGAAGGGCTCATAGCGTTCACACTGTCCTTCGAGGGCTTTGAGCTCTGATGCCACATAGACGGTGCCGTCGCTGTCGTAGCCTATGTAGAGGGGTATCACACCGATGGGGTCGCGGGCTATGAGGAAAGCATCGCGCTCCTCGTCGTAGAGAACAAAGGCGAAGATGCCGTTGAGTTGTTCGAGCATCTGGCTAATCTGTTCGTGAGAGGGGAGCTCTGCCTGCTCCATCATCTCACGATAGAGGGCGAGGATTACTTCACAGTCTGAGCCTGTCTGGAACTCATACTTGCCGGCAAAGCGACGTCGGATGTCCTGATGGTTGTATATCTCGCCGTTGACGGCAAGTACTTGAAAGCCTCCCCCATCCCCCTCCGTCATCGGACGCGGAGCTACGCTTGCAAGGCAAGAAGGGCGGGGGCTATATAAGGGCTGTCCGCCTGATTCAGGGTCAACGATACTCAGTCGCTCATGGGCAAGGATTGCCGAGCCACCACAATAGATTCCACTCCAGTCAGGACCGCGATGGCGGATTTTCTGACTCATGCGCAGCGCCTTGTCTCTGAGGTATGGCGCCTGCTGCTTAATGTTTAAGATTGATACTATTCCACACATGGTTGTTGATGAGTTGAAAGTTAAGAATCAAGAAATATTTTCGTAGTAGTTAATAAACGCCTGGTTGACGAGCCGCATACCGCCTGGCGTAGGATAGTGTCCTGTGAAGTACCAGTCGCCGTAACGAATTGGCGAATTAGCAAATTGACGATTTAACGAGTTATGATAAGTCAGGGCTTTGTGCAGTCCCTCGATGCTTTGAAACACCAGTTCAACAGAAGCCTGCATACCCTCAGGTCGAAGCATCTCCACTATCTTGCGGTTTATCTCCTCTGCGGTGAAGGGTTCGTAGATGCGTCTTACGTGGTTTACTGTTGACAGTTTACCGTTTACTGTTGACAGTTCCTTGTTGAAGCCCGCTATCTTACAATTATGATACACCTCGTCGATGAGCGACTGCATGCCGCGCTCTTTGAGCAAGGCTATGGCGGCACGGAAGGCGCAGAGCTCTTCGAGGTGCGACATGTCGATGCCGTAGTAGTCGGGATAGCGTATCTGGGGTGCGCTGCTCACCATAACTATCTTCTTGGGGTGCAGGCGGTCGAGTATCTTGAAGATGCTCTCGCGGAGCGTGGTGCCTCTGACTATCGAGTCGTCGATGATGACAAGGTTGTCTTCGTATGGTCGCAGGCTGCCGTAGCTTATGTCATAGACGTGTGCGGCGAGGTCGTTGCGCTGTGCTCCCTCGGTGATGAAAGTGCGCAGTTTGATGTCTTTCCACACCACTTTCTCCGTGCGTATCTCCCTATGCAGTTTGCGGAAGCCGTCGGTCAGTCCGTAGTAAGCCACCTCCGCCGTGTTGGGTATGTATGAGAATACGGTGTTCTCTATGTCGCCGTCGATAGCCTTCATGACGGGTTCTATCAACTGCTCGCCCAGCCGCTTGCGCTCTTGGTATATGTCACGGTCGCTGCCTCGGCTGAAGTATATGCGTTCGAAGGAACAGGGGCGGACAGTAGCAGACTGTCCGTCAAAGATTTTCTCCAGATGCACGTTGCCGTCTTTATGGACTATCAATGCCTCGCCAGCCTTCAGTTCCCTCACGTCGTCCACGTCGAGGTTGAAGGTGGTCTGTATGACGGGGCGTTCGCTTGCCACCACGATTATCTCGTCGTCCTTGTAGTAGAAGGCAGGGCGTATGCCCCAAGGGTCGCGCACACAGAACATCTCGCCAGAGCCTGTCAGTCCGCACATCACGTAGCTGCCGTCGAAATCCTTCATCGAGGTGCGCAGCACGTTTGCCATCTCCAGATGGTCCTCTATATATTCGGTTATCGCCGTGCCTTCAAGTCCCTGCAGCTTCGCCTCGGCAAAGAGACGCTCCACCTCACGGTCCAGTCGGTGTCCCATCAGTTCGAGCATGATGTAGGCATCGCCCTTGATGCGCGGCGACTGCCCCTGTGCCGTCAGGTGCTCGAATATCTCGTCGATGTTGGTCATGTTGAAGTTTCCGCACAGCGCGAGGTTCTTCGCCCTCCAGTTGTTGCGGCGCAGGAAGGGATGCACATACTGCAAGCCGCTCTTGCCCGTAGTGGAGTAGCGGAGGTGGCCCATGAATAGGGAAGCCTCTCCCCACCCCTCTCCAGTAGAAAGGGGGCTGAACACCTTCGTTATGGCATCCTTGCCCTCGGAACGCTCACGAAACATATACTCCGTGCCGACGGGGGCGTACATGTTGACGCAAGCCACGCCGGCACCCTCCTGTCCTCGGTTGTGCTGTTTCTCCATCAGCAGGTAGAGTTTCTCCAAGGCATAGCTGCGTGTGCCGTATTTTTTTTCGTAATATTCGAGTGGCTTCAGCAGGCGAATCATCGCCACGCCACACTCATGTTTCAGCTGTTCCATTTTCGGTACTTTTAGAAAACATATCCTTTTAGCTCCTTAAAGTTATCCTTTTAGCCCCTAAAAGCTATCCTTTTGGCCCCCCAAAAGATATCCTTTTCGG
>JAFVBX010000098.1 GCA_017479675.1 Prevotella sp. | reverse complement strand
GGAGTTTATCACCGCATTGTGTATCTCCACGTTCTTGGAGTACTGGAATGCGTAGTTGCCGTCCTGTCGGTAGTTGTCAATCTTGATGTTGTCGGTGTGCATGAAGAGGTAGTCGCAATCCTTTATGGTGACGTCTTTCAATGTCACATTGTTGCAGTCCCACAACATTTCCTCGCCATTGTTGAACACGGTGTTCTCCACCTGTATGTTCTCCATCCTGCGAAACATCTTGGGGGCATCGACCTTGCAGTTTGTCATGCGGCAGTCCTTGGAGTACCACAGACTGGAGCGCGCACTCTCGTTGAAGTAGCAGTTGTTGATGCTGAAGCCCCTGTTCTCCCAGAAGACATACTTACCCTCGAAGGTGCAGCCCTCCGCCTCTATGTTGCCTGACTCCTTGATGGACGACTCGCCAACGTGTATCGTGACGTTCTCAAGACGCAGGTCATGAGAACAGTATAGCGGGCGTTCTCCGCCGAATTCCTTATCTTTTATTATATTCATAACTTAACTCTTATCGACCCCACCCCTCACCCTCCCAATGGGAGGGGGTCTCCCCCTTGGGGAGATTTAGAGGGGGTCTTTCTTACTCCTATCCTTAATATACGACCACTTGCGTGTGCAGAGCCGCAGGGTGAAGATGGTGCCGCGGAAACACAGCTCTATCGCCATTGCTATCCATACGCCGCGCAGTCCCATTGTCGGTGCAAGCAGTAGGGTTAGTGTCACCCTTACTATCCATATACTGCCAAGGTTCATCAGCGACGGTATGAGTGTCTTGCCTGCTCCCACGAACACAGCCGATGCTATGATGGCGGCGGCGAAGCCAGGCGCAGCCCATGCCTCTATGCGCAGTATCTCAGTACCCAAGGCTATCACCTCCCTGTCTGGCGTTATGACGCTGAACATCTCGGGGGCGAAGAGCCACATCAGCAGTCCCATGAATGCCATGATGCTGACACCCAGCGCCATACATATCCACGCAAACGAGTGCATCAGGTTGCGCTTTGAGGCTCCCTTGCTCTGTCCCACGAGTGTGGTGGCAGCTTCGGCTATTCCGTGACCTGGCATGTAGCATAGCGACTCTATGTTGATGCCAAACGTATTGGCGGCTATGGCGATGCTTCCTAATGGGGCGATGATTGAAGAAATCGCTATCTGTGCCGTGCATGTCACTCCACGCTCCAGTCCTATGGGGAAGCCTATGCGGAACGTCTTCTTGAGTATCTTCAGCTTAGGCTTGAAGTCGAGCACGGCGTCCTGTCTGAAGTTCAGCACCTTGTCCTTCACCGCCATAGCATACACCATAGCACACATGGTGATGAAGTAAGCCGTTATGGTGCCGTATGCAGCGCCTGCCGTTCCGCAGTGGAGCGTGAAGATGAAGACGTAGTTGAATATCACGTCAAGCACGCACATCACCACCATCAGCATGCTCGGCACCTTGATGTTTCCCGAACATCTCAGACTGCCTGCCGCCACTCCGTTGAGCACTATCAGCGGTATGCCTAAGCAGAAGATGCTGAAGTATTTCGATGCCTCCTCGCAGATATGCTGTGATGCTCCGAGCCAGTGGGGCAGATAGGGCGCTATGCTCAGTCCTATTGCCGTCATCACGCATGCAAAGAGAAATCCCGACAGCAGTCCTTGCCTTATCACGCTTCGAGCCCCGACCTTGTCGCCAGCCCCTATGCGGTGAGCCACCTGAACGGCAAAGCCGCTGGCAAAGGCTGACGTCAGTCCGCCGAAGAGCCATATAGTGGTCGATACCAGACCTACGGCAGCTGCCTCGTCGGTGCTGAGGTGCCCCAGCATGGCGGCATCGATCATCTGCATGGCGATGAATGAGAACTGCGCTATTATGGCTGGTATGCTCAGCAAGACCGTGAGATGCAGCTTTTCGCGAAGCGTCATCTCGCTGCCCTCTTGCCTAAGCAGGTCGAGTAGTTCGTCTTTTGTCATACTTTATAAGCTATAGTTCCTATAGGTGTCTATAGTTCCTATAATACTTCCTTAACCCTCACCCTCATCGCGTTGGCGTGAGCCTCCAGCTGTTCGTTCTCTGCCATGCACACCACGGCTGGTCCTATAGTGGCAACACCCTCTTTGGTGAGGTGCTGGAATGTCACTTTGCGGTTGTACGAGTCGAGGTTCACACCGTTGTAGGCGAGGGCATAGCCGTGTGTAGGCAGGGTGTGGTTGGTGCCTGAGGCATAGTCGCCGGCACTCTCGCAGGCATAGCTGCCGAGGAACACTGAGCCTGCATTGACAACCTTTTCTGCCAGCGCCTCATAGTCCTTTGTCGCTATGATGAGGTGCTCTGGTGCATAGGCGTTGCTCAGTGCCATAGCCTCTTCGCTGTCCTTTACCAATACAAACTGCGAATTCTTCAGCGATGCCTCTGCCATTTCCTTGCGTGGCAGTGCGGCGAGTTGCTTTTCGGTTTCCGTTATCACCCGTTGCAGCATGTCCTCTGAGGTGGTGATGAACAACACCTGTGAGTCCAGTCCGTGCTCAGCCTGCGACAACAGGTCGGCGGCAACAAACACTGGGTTGCTCGTCTCGTCGGCTATGACGCACACCTCGCTCGGTCCGGCAGGCATGTCGATAGCCACGTCGTGCAGCGATACCTGTTGCTTTGCCGCCATGACGAACTGGTTGCCCGGTCCGAATATCTTGTAAACCTTAGGCACCGTCTCCGTGCCGTAAGCCATCGCTCCGATAGCCTGCACGCCGCCAGCCTTGAATATCTTGCTCACGCCAGCCACCTTTGCCGCCATCAGTATGGCAGGGTTCACCTTGCCCTCGCGGTTAGGAGGTGTGCACAGCACTATCTCCTTGCAGCCCGCTATCTTGGCAGGAGTGGCAAGCATCAGCACTGTAGAGAACAGCGGTGCCGTGCCTCCGGGGATGTAGAGCCCCACCTTCTCTATGGCGATGCTCTTCTGCCAACAGGTGACGCCAGGCGCCGTCTCCACCTTCTCGCCATTGAACTTCTGCGCTTCGTGGAAACGTGCTATGTTGTTGTGAGCCAGTACGAGGGCGTCCATCAGTTTCTTGTCAACCAACTGCTCAGCCTCTGCTATCTCCGCCTCAGTAACGGCGAGACTGTCGAGGCTCACCTTGTCAAACTTCTCCTCGTATGCCTTCACCGCCTTGTCGCCATTCTCCCTGATGTCCTTCAGCACACCCTCTACGATGGCGCTCAGCTGCGACGTGTCCATCTGCGGACGCTCGCATATCTTGGCATAGTCCTCTCTATTTGGAAATTTTATTATATTCATTTTACAAAATCATTTTCTCAATCGGCAATACCAGTATGCCCTCGGCGCCAGCCGCCTTCAGCTGACCTACTATCTCCCAGAAATGCTTCTGGTCCACTACGGTGTGGATGCTTGTCCAGCCCTCGGTGGCAAGAGGCAGTATGGTGGGCGACTTGATGCCTGGCAGTATGGCGCAGATTTCCTTCACCTTCTCTGTAGGAGCGTTCATCAGCACATACTTCTTGTCGTCAGCCACAAGGACAGACTGTATGCGGAAGAGGAACTCGTCGAGCGTAGCCTGCTTCTCGGGCGTCAGCTCTTTGTTGCCTATGAGCAGCGCCTCGCTCTTCATCACTATCTCCACCTCGCGCAGTTTGTTGCTCACCAGCGTAGAGCCCGATGACACTATGTCGAAGATGCCGTCAGAGAGTCCTATGCTTGGCGCTATCTCCACCGAGCCCTGTATCACGTGCACGTCGATGTTGATGCCCTGCTCCTCGGCATACTTCCTCAGTATGTTAGGGTAGGAGGTGGCAATCTTCTTGCCGTCAAACCATTTCACCCCCGTGTATTCTATCGCCTCAGGTATGGCAAGCGAGATGCGGCACTTGGAGAAGCCGAGCCTCCCCGCGATGTTTGCATCCACACCACGCTCCACAAACTCGTTCTCGCCCACGATGCCGATGTCGGCAACGCCGCTTGCCACGCACTCCGGTATGTCGTCGTCGCGCATGTAGAGCACCTCTATAGGGAAGTTACTTGACTGCACAAGCAGCATGCGGCTTGCCTTGTTTATCTTGATGCCTGTCTCCTTGAGCAGGTCCATCGTGTCTTCGTAAAGACGTCCTTTTGACTGTACTGCAATTCTTAACATATTCTTTATCCTTTGTCCTTTATACCTTATTTATTTTATACAAAATGCAAAAGTACAAAAAAAATCCCGAACTGCCAAAACAATTCGGGAAATGTTGTAACCATGCTGCTTCGCAAGGTGCAAGTGAGT
>JAFVBX010000097.1 GCA_017479675.1 Prevotella sp. | reverse complement strand
GATTAAAGCTTACAAAAAGCATAGCTTTTCCCATGTAGAAGCATTACCTTTACTTCAAATTAACTAGTAAATTTTTAAAATTAACTAGTAAATTCACGAAATTAACTAGTTAATTTTTTATAGAAGCATTGCTACTGCATCAGGAAGGCATTGCCTCTATATGCGAAAAGCATGCCTCCACATACGTAAACACAGCGTCCGCACGCGGTAGCAAAGCCTCCTTGTGTGGTAGCAAAGCAACTTTTCCCCTGTCTTTTTTTGTTTGTTTCAAAAATAATTGTTACCTTTGTGATGCAAACAGTAAAATAAAGACACCCGATGAATGAAATAAACGGCAATAGCGGCGAGATAGTGATGTATCAGCCTGACGATACTATCCGACTTGAGGTCAGGATGGGCGAGGAAACCGTGTGGCTGAACAGAGTTCAGATGAGTATATTGTTTGGACGTGACGTCAAGACTATCGGAAAACATATTAATAATGCCCTACATGAGGAACTAAGCGGCATGTCAACTGTCGCAAAATTTGAGATAGTTCAAAAAGAGGGTAATCGCGAGGTCACCAGATTGGTTGAATTCTACAATATAGATATGATAGTGTCTGTAGGCTATAGAGTCAAATCCAATCAGGGAATCCTCTTTAGACGTTGGGCAAACAAGGTTCTGAAGGACTATCTGCTCAAGGGCTATTCCGTCAATCAGCGCATAGAGCGTCTGGAGCAGAGAGTGAGCCGCACGGAAGAAAAGATAGACTTCTTCGTGCGCACCTCGCTGCCACCCCAGCAGGGTATCTTCTTCGACGGTCAGATATTCGATGCCTACCGTTTCGCCTCCGACCTTGTTCGCAAGGCAAAGAAATCCGTCACCCTTATCGACAACTACATCGACGACACCGTGCTGTCACTGCTTGACAAGAGGGCTGCCAATGTCGAGGCGACAATCTACACACAACACGTCAGCCAACAGCTACGCTTAGACATAGAGCGCCACAACAGCCAATACCCTGCAATAGAAGTCAAGCTGTTCAACAAGGCACACGACCGCTTCATGCTCATAGACGATGAGGTCTATCACATCGGTGCCAGCATCAAGGACCTTGGCAAAAAATGGTTTGCCTTCACGCTGATGCGTGATGTCACGGCACAAGAACTAATCGACAAAATAGCATAAATCCCCCAACATATCCATAACTCAAAGTTAGTTTTTCCCCCTCTTTTTTTGTTCGTTTCAAAAAATGCAAAATGGTTCAGTTCTATGAGACTTATTCAACAGATGGTTTCAGGGAATTAATCATTCATTATGGTATGCAGAACTACCCGTCGAACGTCGGACAAGGAGGGCATACAGCAAACGGAAACTCTTTTGTGCCAATTGGATTGGCACAAATTCAAAATAAGTAAACAATGGTAGCCCTTTATAAAGAGCAGTTGCAGGTGGGGGCTAAGTGGGGTGTCGGCATATATACCCAACTCGCCTCAGCCCAGTAACCATGCGGGTTCGCGAGCCGCAAGTGGGTATGTGGGGTCTGTTTGCGTAATTCTCAAAAATCATGACGCCGCCAACATATTTCCCCTCTTTTTTTGCCTGTTTCAAAAATAATGCTTACTTTTGCAAGAGTATAAACAAAAGGTTTGGATATAAACTTAAAGGAAAGATATGAAGAAGACTTTATTTGTTTTTGCATGCTTTACAATACTGACTTCATGTTCAGTAAAGACTAACGAAGAAAAGGCTCGTGAACTGATAGAGCCAGAGGTAAAGGCTCACCTGATAAAGCCAGAAAGTTACGAGTTTGCACAAATACAACTTGATAGTTGCTTCACCGATAACAGCGAATGTAACCCTAACGCTGTGGCATTTACAATGAAATTAGCCAAGCTATATAAAGATTATAAAGAATATTCAACAGAAGCGGATAGAGCTGAGTCTAACATGAACATCTATAATTCTTCCTTGGGCTTTTATGATGCATTCGACAAGCAACAGCACCAGAAATATAAAGCTGAGATGGAAAAAGCACAACGTAAAACAGCTGTAGCAAAGGAAGAAATCTTTAAATTATACAAAGACAATGAAAAGATTTTTCAAGACATCAATGCTGGAAAGCATGAGTTCATAGGATGGAGGGCTATTTATAGTTATAGGGCAGAAACCGCTGGAGGTCTAAAAACTATGGGTGGTGCCTTGTTCTTCCTGAATAGAGATCTAACAGAAATCACCCATCGTTTTTCAGAAGATGACATGATGCTTATTAGTTCTGCTGGTATTGAGGACATTCAATATGAGTTGGGAGATGAATTAAAGGATTTTTTTGCAGATAATAACTAAATGCACTAACTAATATGAAGAAGATAATTTCTGTACTCGCACTATTCCTTTGCTTATCTGTGAATGCTCAAACAAAGAAGAAACCTGTTGCAGCACATCCTGCAATGCCAACAGTTAAAGTGGAAGCGAGAGATTCCTTTAAGATAAAGGTTGACTCTTTGCTTTCTCGCATCGATACTCTTATTCAAATTAATAATGAAGTCCTCAACCATCTTGACATTAACACATCACTAAAAGGACGTTATAAGATGTATCAAACTGAGAATATTTACAATTTGATTAAACTTGATACTAAAACAGGTAGATTGTGGCAGGTTCAATGGACTCTTGATGATAAATATCGTGAAGGTTCTTCCACGATAAATGATGATGATTTGACCTTTGGAGTTGGATATGGTTCTGGAAGTTTTGAACTGTATCCAACAAAGAATATGTATCAATTCATATTGCTCGATAAGACTGATGGCAGAATGTGGCATGTGCAGTGGGGCATGAAAAGTGCAGAACGTTGGATTAGAAGAATGTTTTAAAGTTTCAACTATAAAATGCAAAACACTTCAAATAACGAACCTAAATTAACATATGCACGCAATCAAAATGGGGAAATAGTCTTTATAGATACTGTTCCTAATGGTAGCAATTGTAATTGCTCTTGCGTTGGATGCGGTAAGCCTTTAATTGCCAGACAGGGTGAGAAGAATCAACATCACTTTGCTCATGAAGGAGGAAACGTCAGGGAGTGTTATGACAAAACTTTGCACTCCCTTGCAGAACAAATAATCAAGGAAAACAAGCAAGTTTATTCTCCTAAGTATGATGGTGAATATTACAAGCATGAGTCTGAATTACTAAGTTTCGTTGAAGTAGAAGTGGAGCAACGCAATGACTATTCTGACTTACAGCCCGATTTGGTTGGAGTTACCGAAGATGGCAAACGCATACATATTGAAATACGCAACACCCACAAGGTGGATTCTTCAAAGGAGAGTAAGTTGAAAGACAGAAAGCAGATATGTATGGAAATAGATGTTTCAAAGCAGAGTCTTAACGAACTAAAAGATTTTCTCCTTACGAAGGACGAAGAAAGAAAATGGATTAGCCACCCAGAATTTGAAGAAGAAGAAAGAAAGGCTAAAGAAGAAGCATATAAATTAGAAAAAGAAAAAATAAGATGGATAAGTGAATTGGCTGCTAAGACGAGTGCATATGGTTTTGATGATGATGAAGTCAATTCTTATCAAAAACCCGTTTCGCAAACAAAGATAAAGCCAATTATTGAAGAAACCATTGAACCCAAGTCTGTTGAGCCACCAACAATCGTACATAATGAGGCATTAGACCCTCTTCTTGCAAAACTGCGCAAGGAAAGGGTAATTAGGGACAATAGTGGAAATATCCTTTATGTGGAGTTTTGCGAACAAACTTATAGAGGAAAATACATCGTGGCACGTGTCTTCGACAATGATTATGCTACATCGAAAGATCCCGCACATGTGGTACTGATAAATGAACAGGGCTATATAGTTCATGATTTCCCGAGGGAGACAGGAGAACAAATCTACTCCAGAAACTATGAATATGCAAGAAAAAAATATTGAATATGAAGACAATAACGTAAGAAAATGGCAATGGAGAATTGAACACCTTATTAACAAATTTATTAGATATGCTTGAAATTTCTCCTATTATATTAATAATAATAGCATCATTATTCATAGTCGGACTTATGGTCTTTCTCTGGTGGTATAATTCTCCACAACACAAGGGAAAGATCGGAGAGAAGAGAGTACATGATATATTGATGCAATTGTCGGATGAGTACAACGTTTTTGATGATGTGGTGCTTACAACTAATAGAGGAACTACACAGATAGACCATATCGTAGTTTCAAAGTATGGTGTCCTAGCAATAGAAACGAAAAACTATAGAGGAGATATTTACGGAGATGATAATCGCAAGGAATGGACTCAGCTGATAGTTACAAATGTGAGATACAAAAATTCATTCAAGACCTATACATACGTAACAAAGAATCACTTTTATAATCCTGTTAAGCAAGCATACGGGCATGTTTATGAAATAAAAGAAAAATTAAAATATTGGTCAAACATAAAGATTACGCCTATAGTAGTATTTACAGGTCGCGCAGACATTTCAAATGTAGAAACCAGCAACCTTGTTATTTATGACGACCAATTACTGAGCACTATTCAAAACCAAAGAGGCATATATCTATCAGATGACGATGTAAAAAACATAACCCGCATTTTGAATGAGAAAAATCTACGAGAAGTAATAGATAATAAAACCCATATACGGAATATTAGAGCAAACAAAAATGAATATGATAAAAAGTTGTCTTTGGGAATTTGTCCTAAGTGCGGTGGAAGCTTAATACAGCGTAAAGGAAAATATGGCACATTCTACGGATGCTCAAATTATCCCAAATGTAAATATACACATCAATAAATTGACAATTATGAGGAAAATAATTACTTTATTCGCTCTCCTGCTCTGCACAATAGTCATGCAGGGGCAAAGAACACAAAATGTTCAACAAGGAACAAAGGGAGATTATGAGTTCATTCTTCCACAAAAACCTTCACTGAATATGGAGTACCCTAAGGGGGTAAACTTGGATGAAGGGGTGCAGACATATAAGGCTCTAAGTTATGATCATATTTTTAACACTGCCTTTATATATAATGAGAAGCATTGTGGATATTATGATGTACCTCATGAATTGAGGAGTGGTTTCAGTAGTAGTGTGAAGGATTTACAGAAAGAGAATAGTACACTATATTGGAAGAGGGTGAAGGAGATAATGACTTCAATCGATAAATATTGGGAGAGTCATAAAACTTATGGCTCAGATGAAAAGGTGTTTGAAGTTGTTGAACAAATGCCATCTTTCCCTGGGGGCATGGGGGCACTGATGCAATATCTTTCGACAAATATAAAGTACCCAAAAGAAGCGGAACAACGAGGTATTCAAGGTAGAGTGATATGCAAATTCATAGTTAATCGTGATGGTAGTATTGAAAATGTCAGAGTGACTCGCAATGTTGACCCTCAACTGGATGCAGAGGCAGTGAGGGTAATCAGAAATATGCCGACTTGGATTCCTGGCAAACATGCTGGAGAGCCTTGCAGGGTGAAGTTTACATTACCTGTAACGTTTAAATTGCATTAACAAACATAAAACATAGGCAAGATGCGGAGATAATAAGGGAGAGTGTGAAGGAATAACATACGAACGAAGGATGAAGAAAATAGTTTCCATACTCGCAATGCTGCTATGCATGGCAGCTGTGCAGGCACAGAATGATTCTGCTTCCTCTGAAACTAAAGTTGATTCAGGGGGAAAAGACAGGATATGGGATTGTGCAGTTGAGCAGATGCCATCATTCCCTGGTGGCATGGGGGCATTGATGAAATATCTGGCGGATAGTGTGAGAATACCTAAGGAGGCTGAGGATATGTGTTTTCAAGGAAGGGTTATCTGCACGTTTGTAGTGAAGAAGAATGGCACGATTACTAATGTCAAGGTAAAACGTGGCATAGATCCTTTGCTGGATGCGGAAGCTGTGAGGGTAATACAAAATATGCCGAGGTGGATTCCCGGCAAGCGCTATGGGAAACCGTATGATGTGAACTTCATGCTGCCCATATCATTTAAAATAAGGTAATAAACAAAAAAAAACATATATATAAGAATTATGACGTACGAATACATGACACAGGGAACGTGCTCGAAGGTGATACGCTTCAGCACTAACGAGAAAGGCGAGTTGGAGGATGTGCAGTTTGTGGGTGGCTGTAACGGCAACCTGAAGGGCATAGCAAGCCTGGTGAAGGGAATGAAGGTAGAGGAGGTGATAAAGCGCCTCGACGGTATCACCTGCGGAATGAAAGGCACTTCGTGTCCTGACCAGCTGGCAAGGGCACTGAAGGAGATATAATAAAAGCGGAGCTTGCAACAGATGTTGCGAAGCTCCGCTATCGTCAGTGTATGTACTATAGCTTATAGTCCGAGTGATTTCTTTGCGCTGGCAGCGGCATTGTCGATGGCATTGTTAGCCTTCTCCTTAGCTGCAGCCTTGGCATCGTCAGCCTGTTGCTTGGCAGCTGCCTTGGTATCTTCTACGGCTTTGTTGGTAGCCTCCTTTGCTGCGTCAACCTGAGCGGCAGCAGCATCCTTGGCAGCGTCCTTTACGTCGGCAGCATCGCCGATGAGTTTGTCGATGGCGCCAGACAGTCCGTCAGCAGCTTCTTCTGAGGTGAGAGCGTTGACAGCGGCAGCGGCAGCAGCATTGCCTGCAAAGGCTTCCTTGATTGCAGCCTCGTTCTCCTTAACGAAGCTCTGCACCTTTGCTACGTACTCCTTAGCGAGTGCTGGGTTCTGCTTTACGAGTTCGGCAACCTTTGCCTTGCACTGCTCCAGGATGTCTTTGAGCAAACCTGCGTCCTTGCTGTCGATGGCTGCCTTGAGGGCGTCGATAACGCCGTCAGCCTCTGACTGTGCGAGTGAGTCAACGATAGCTACTGAGTCGATAGCCTCGCCCTGCTGGGTCTTGTTGCCACATGATGTGAAACCGATGGCTGCAACAGCCATCACTGCAAAAATGATTTTCTTCATGACTTTGTTAGGTTTTTAGAAATTAGTTAAACTTTGGACGTTGAACACGTCGGATAACATTGTCTGGTTGCAAAGTTACAAATAAAAGTTTAAAGTTTAAGCGTTTTGAGAATTTTTTTTTTATTCTTCGAGTATCCCGACGTTGCAGGTGTGGTTCTTGAAATGGTCGATGCTGACGAGGCAGTAGCCGTTATTGCCCCACTCTTTTCCGTATGAGTTCTTGCACACGAACTTTCCGTCTTTCATTCCCACTATCGCCATAGCATGGTTGCTGGTGGTGAGTCCGTCACGTGTCCTGTTGCCTGTTTCCCAATAGACGGCATGTCCAGCCTTGAGCGAAGCTGTCACCATAGCGGTGAGGTCGTCGATGGGCAGGTTGATGAATTCATGGCGGTTGTAGTTGTCCGGCACCTCAAGTACAAAGGGGTTGCCGTAGGAGTGGTAGGGCACAGAGGCATAGAAGCGCCAGTGCTGACAGTACATGATGCTCTCGGCAAACTGGTGGGGGTTATAGCGCATGGAGAGGTAGTAGAAAGCGTTGTGGGGTGAGAGAGTGAAGCGCGGCAGCAGTTCCTTGACTTGTTCTTGTAACGACTCAAGGTCTCTGGTCTGCTCGGCAAGGAGGGCGAGCTTGCGCTCCAGCACTCGGCTGTTGACTATCTCGTTCTTCTCGTTCTGGTAGGGTATGAGTCCGTAGTGCTTTATCAGTCTTATCGCCTCGGGACCAACACCTCGGAGGGAGATAGAGTTCTCTTTCCCTTTAAAATACATCCACTGCGTCTGCTCCTGCAGTTCCTTTGCCATGAGCCACTGGCGTGACAGCTGCACGCTGTCACCACGCAGTGCTGCCTCACGCTCTATGCACTCCAACATGGCGTATATCCAACATGCGGAGGTGCGTCCCTGATCGTCGCGTGCCCTCTGTTGCTGACAGGAGGAAAGAAATAACGTTAACGGGAACTGGAACGTTAACAGGAACGCCAACAGATATTTTGGAAACTTACTCCTCATTCATCTCTTTGTTAAGTTGGTCGTACTTGTCCTTCATGTTGAGCATCTTATAACAGAGGAGGAGAGACTCACCCCAGAGGCCATAGTTGTCGGGCATCAGCTCGCGCGCCATCTCGTAGTAGGTGCGTGCGTTGAAGAAATAGGTCTGCACCTCGGCGAGTTCCTTCTTATAGACAGACTGCTTGACCTGCTGGTTGGCAGAGGAGAATACGAGATGGTATTTGCCCTGACGGCGCTGTATGTTGATGTCCTCCAGATAGGTGCCTGCCATGCCTGCACAGGCATAGGCGTGGTACTCGTTGATGGCTATCGCCTTGCTGAAACAGTTGCGTGCCTCGCTGTTGTTGCGTTGCATATCGAAGTAGAGGGCACCCTTGACGTACCAGGCATCGGCACAGTCGGGGTTGGCGCTGATAATCTTGTCGAGGTCTGCCTGTGCGCCAGCCATGTTGCCGGAGTAGTGCGTCTTGTAATACTCGGTGAGCTGGTCGGTGAAACTCTTGTTACGCGGACAGCGCACCACAGCCTCCTTGAGCAGTTCGAGATAGAGGTCGGTCATACCCTTCTCCTTTGCTGCCTCCATGCCACTGACATATACGTTGGTGACGCCTTTGTTTGCCATTTCCCATGGCTCCACCTTCTGTGTCACCTGCACCCTGCGACCGTAGGGCAACGTCCTGAGCACGCCGTCCATGTCGCTGACAGAGAAGAAGAGGTAGATAGCATTGAGGGCTGCCTGGTCATAGACGCGCTTGTCTGCCTTGTAGAGGGAGTCCTGCTGAGCCTGCGACATGCCACGCTTTGCCGGCTCTTCGAGGTAGAGCAGGAAGTTGCGTGCTGCCTCTGCCTTCTCTCCACACTCATGAGCGCGGTATGCCTGACTGTTGTAGTAGTCTATGGGAATGGGCTCCGCACCTGCGGTGCAAAAAGTAAAAAGTAATAAGTAAAAAGTAATAAGTGAGTATCGCATTATTTCTTAACTCTTAATTCTTAACTCTTAACTTCTTCAGTATCTCTCGTGGCACGCCGTTCTTGTTGACGAGGATGTCCATAGCCTTGCCTACGATGAAGTTCTTGGACATATACCAGATGCCTTTGTATTCACCTGTCTTGCCCCATGAGTTTTTCACCATGTAGTAGATGCGACCGTTCTGGTCTTTCGCCTTGCCATAGATGAGCATGCCGTGATCGTCGGTAAGTTCCCAGTTGTCGTATTCCTCCTGTCGCTTCTCCTGTGACGGTGTGAGCTCCGGCACGTTGACACCCAGCTTCTGCAGTTTCTTCTTGCGTTCGCCGGCGGTGAGTTTGAGCCATTTTGCCATGTCGCTGCCTTCGTTGTCCTGTACTGCCTTGACATCGACGAGCATTGCCAGACCGTCACGTGTGAAGCCGTCATCACTCACGTCGCCGCCCCATGCTATGGTATATCCCTTATCGAGGGCATAGTCGATGATGCTTGCCAGTTCGTCCATGGTGACATTCCATGAGGTTGCCTGTCGCCAGTTGTCCTGTATCTCCAGTGGAAACTCGGTATAGAAGGGGTGATGGGTGTATGAGGTGAAGCTGTAGTAGTCGTCCCAGTTGAGTCCGAGGCTGTTGGCAAACTCCAGAGGGGTATAGGTCTTGCCTTCGTACTTGAAGTTCTCAGGCACCTTGCCGAGATAAGCATCTATGATACCCTGCAAGCCGCTGCGCCATGCCGGCGTGAGCTTCTTGGCACTGGTCTTTGCTACAGCATCGACGTATGGTGTCATGACATCGAAGAACTCGTTGAAGTTATTGAGGGTGTCGCCTATCATGGCACCTGGCAATGCCATAGCGTCTTCTGGGCAGATGCCGTAGGTCTTGAGCACATAGAGCACGTCGTAAGCCGAACCGCCCTGTGAGAACTGAGCATCGCCGTGCATGCGCACCTTCATGATGGCACGATCCATGTAGTTCTTGTTGGTGACGAAGACCTCGCTGAGGTCGTACTCCTTGTTCTTGCTCTTGAGAAGCTCTGCCTCAAAGAATGCCAAGGTGGAGTAATCCCAGCACGTGCCTGAACGGTTCTGGTTCTTGATAGAAGTTATAGGCACCTCCATGATGGTGGTAAAGACAGGCTTGTTGGGATCGATGGTGTCGGTCTTTACGCTGTCGGTAGGTTCTGCACTTGCTCGCCCTGCGAGAGCGAGGCTAAGGAATAAGAATGAAAGTAATATACGCATAATATTTAGGATTTCAGTTGTTTAATCTCTTGATTTTTTTATATCTTCATTTCCAAAGAACTGCACGAGTTTCTGCATTGCCCTGCCACGATGTGATACGGCGTTCTTGTCTTCTGCCGACATCTCAGCGAAGGTTAGTGTGCCATGTTTCTCTTCTGGCATGAAGATTGGGTCGTAGCCGAAGCCGTCGGTGCCGTGCTTCTCACGAGCTATCTCACCATTGACGATGCCCTCAAACTGGTGTTCCTCACCGTGGTATATCAGCGATACCACCGTGCGAAAGCGTGCCTTGCGGTTTGCCGCAGTGCCCTTTTCCGCCTCACACTCCTCAAGCTTGCTGAGCAGTTTACGCATATTAGCCTCGCTGTCATGTCCTTCGCCGGCATATCGGGCTGAGAACACTCCAGGTTCTCCATTCAAAGCTTCTACCTCTAACCCTGTATCGTCGGCAAAGCAGTCGAAGCCGTAGTGCTCATGCACGTAGCGCGCCTTCTCGAGTGAGTTCTCCTCAAGGGTGAAGTGGGTTTCGGGCAGTTCGTCGAAACATCCTATCTCCTTCAGCGAACGCACCTCAAAGCGTCCGCCGAGTATCTGGCGCACCTCTTGCAGCTTGTGTGCGTTGTTCGTTGCAAAAACTATTACGGGTAAAGCCATCACTCCACTCCTTTCATCATTTTCTTAAGCAACGGACACAGGCACAGCAGTATGATGGATGCGGTACCTGCGGTGCAGGCAAAGAAGAGGAAGAAGTCGGAGAGCGAAACTATCTCGAAACCGAAGATGCTGGCTGGTGCCTTGCCTGGTGCAGGCAGCAGGGTAGCAAACTTACCTGCAAGGATGTTTGCCGTAGCATTACTCATAAACCATACGCCCATGAGCAACGAAGCAAGATGGGCTGGCGACAGCTTGGTGACAAGCGACAGTCCGATGGGCGACAGCGACAGCTCACCGATGGTGTGGATGAAGTAGAGCACTACGAGCCACCACATGGAAATCTTAGTGGCAGAGTCGATACCGTAGGTGCCGTAGGCAATTACAAGATAGCCTATAGCGAGAAGTCCCAGACCGAGAGCCTGCTTTACCGTTGACGGCACGTTGATGCCACGCTTGATGAGAAACTCCCACAGCATAGCCATGATAGGAGCGAAGGTAACCACTACGATTGGGTTGACACTCTGGAACCATGTGGTAGGCATCTCCCACGAGCCGATATGACGATCGCACTGCTGGTCGGCTATGATGGTGAGCGATGAGCCTGCCTGCTCAAAGGCGCTCCAGAAGAAGATGACGAAGACAGCGATGATGTAGATAACACCGATGTGCATCTTCTCTAACTTGGTAAGGTTGCCGTCAGTAATGATGAATATAGGCAAGCCAACGGAAATGCCGTATATGGCGGCAGAGATATAGTCGTTCATGTTCTCTGCATCCTTGACGAGCAGGAAGATGATAAAGGCGGAAATAAGCACGCAGCCTGCAATGCGGAAGATAGAGCTCACCCTGTCATTCCGAGCATTGTCGAGGGATCTCTCCACGCCGGTCGAGATGACATCTCCTTGACCTTCGCTTCTCTCTGGCTTACCACCTATCGCCTTGCCTTCAGGGGTTACGAGGTATCGGTCTTTCAACAATGTGAATACGAGGACGGAGAAAAGCATGGCACAGCCTGCGGCAAAGAAGCCCCACTTGAAGCCAGAGGGGTCTGCCCAGTTGCCGTTGCCGAGCGGTCCGCAGATGAGAGGGGCGATGAAGGCTCCCACGTTGATGCCCATATAGAATATGGTGAAAGCGGAGTCGCGGCGCTGGTCGTGCTGTTCGTACAGGTCGCCCACCATTGTTGATATGTTGGGCTTGAAGAAGCCGTTACCCATGATGAGTGCTGCCAAGCCGGCAAACATCAACCATAGCGACAGTTGGTTGTTCACCGTACTGTCTATGGCACTGCCCTCTGCCATGATGCTCTGGTTGACGAAGCAGGCAGAGGCAAACATAAGGAACTGTCCCAACGCCATGGTCAACCCTCCCACCGTGATACTGCGGCGGTTGCCCCAGTAGCGGTCAGAGATATATCCACCCAGCAGGGGGGTGAGATATACCAGTCCCGTGTATGAACCGTAAATCTGGCTTGCCTCGTCGTTGGTGAAGAAAGCCGCTACCAAATAAAGCACGAAGAGGGCACGCATTCCGTAGTAAGAGAAACGCTCTGCCATCTCCGTGACAAAAAGAAGATAAAGCCCCTTGGGGTGTCCGTGTCCTGCCATTGTGTATCGTTTGTTTGGTTTTATTTTCCGTGCAAAGGTACACAATTATTTTGATACTACAAAATAAGATTCTGCAAATAATATGCGATGATGCCGCAAAGATAGCCTGCAAAGGCAAGTGGAGTGATGTGGCGCATGTACCAACCGAAGGATATGTTCTCAAGTCCCATCACCACGACACCTGCCGCACTGCCTATTATGAGCATAGAACCGCCAACGCCTGCACAGTAGGAGAGCAACTGCCAGAATACTCCGTCAACGGCATACTGCGCCAACAGCGGGTCGGAAGCTATCATCTGGGCTGTCGGTATGCTATACATCTTCATGGCACCTGCCACAAGGGGCACGTTGTCAACGACGCTTGACAGCACGCCGATGGCTCCCGTCACGAGATAGCAGTTGCCTACCGTCTCCTCAAGCCATGCGCCGACGGCACGTAGCACGCCTGTCTCTGACAGTACGGCGACAGACATCAGTATGCCGAGGAAGAAGAGTATGGTGGTCATGTCGATGCGTGAGAGCAGTTTTGTGATGCGCTTTGCAGTGGCATCATGCTCACCCTTCTTCCAGTTTATCACCTCAGTGACAAACCACAACGTGCCCAAGACGAGCAGTATGCCCATGAAGGCTGGAAGTTCCGTGAGGTTATGGTAGATAGGAACGAAGCACAGTCCGCCCACACCGATAAAGAAAATAAGGTTACGTTGCCACTTGGTGACATCTGACACTGCTTTCTCTTCGCCTCCTACAGTGGGTGCAGGCAGGGCTCCCTTCAACTTATACTGCACTATGAAGGCAGGCACCACGAAGGCGAGCAGTGAAGGGATGAAGATTTCGCGAATGACTCCTGAGGCTGTTATCATGCCGCCGTTCCATATCATGATGGTCGTCACGTCGCCTATAGGCGAGAACGCACCGCCGGCATTGGCGGCTATGATTACCATTGAGGCATACCAAATACGGTCTTTGTGGTCGCTCACGAGTTTGCGCAGTATCATTATCATCACGATGGAGGTGGTGAGGTTGTCGAGCACGGCAGAGAGCACGAGCGTCATGAAGCCTATCTTCCACAGTAGTGCTCCCTTGCTCTTGGAACTCAGCACGCTGCGCACGAAGTTGAAGCCTCCGTACTGATCCACTACCTCTACTATGGTCATGGCACCCATGAGGAAAAACAGCGTGGTGCCTGCCTCGCCGAGGTTCTTCTCTATAGTGCCATTGAGCAGTTCGCTACTGCCTGCAACACCACTTATGGCGTACAGTCCCCAGCACACTACGCACATAAGGAGTGCTATCGCCGCCTTGTTTACTTTCGTTACGTTCTCTAATGCTATGAGCAGATAGCCCAGGCAGAATACTGTTACTATTATTGCTGTCATTGTCCTTGTACTTTATACTTTTTACTTATTACTTTTAATATACTCCGCCAAAGCCTTGGCACTCTCTCCTGTGAGGATGACGGGTGCCCCCTGCAACTCGTAGGTCAGTTCATGGTAGCGGCTTACCTGCACCGTTGCCATGCTGCCGTCCTGTGCCACGTAGGCACGCAGACGCACGCCTCCCTGTGTGCTTGCCTTTGGCAGACTGGCAGTCTTGCCGCTTACGAAGTCTTTTACCTGGTCTGCCTCGTCAAGGCTAAAGTACAGCTGGCGGTAGGCAACCTTGCTGCCCGTAGGCTGATAAGTCAGCTGACGGCTCTTGCTTGCGAGGTAGTAAATTCCGTACAGACTGCCTAACAGTCCGAACATATAGAATGCACTGGTGAAGTTCTTGTCTGTCACGATGCCCTCTTGCGGTATGATGATGAGCACTATGCTTACTATTATTATAATGATGCCCAGCAGTATGCTGACTGCCGACGGGCGCTTGGCGCATTGGCACTTCTCAAGTACGTATGCGCTGTCAAGAGCGGGCACGTTGGTGCTCGCAATTATTTTTTCGTTCATTTATTTTGGTCGATTATTAAATTAAAGTAATGTCTTTAACTCCTCTAACTCCCCTTAACTACTTAATCAAATAATAATCGACCGCAGGGCGAACACGTAGTATTCGCAGGCACGGGAGCAGTTATAAGGCGATGCCGCTCCCGTAAAGACATCGCTGTATTTGTTCGTTTGGCTGTGCAACAGCACATCCATATCTGTTGCCAATTGTTTCAACGTGAGGTTGTAGCAAGGTCTCACGATGCGTGACAGCGACATGCTGCCAGACGAAGTGGTGGAAGCCAGACGGCGCACAGGCACTGTCTGCGGCACTTGGGGTGCCTCGCTGATGGTACCCTCTGTGGCAGTGATGCTCTGCGATGCCGTTACCTCGTCAGTCTCTTGCTCTGCAGGCGTGTCGCTCTCTGCACAAGGGAGTGGCGAAGCGGTGTTTGCCGTCATCATAAGTGAGACAACGGCAACAGTCACCAATATGTATAGCCTGCGAAGCACGGTGCAAAATTACACTTTTTTCTTCAACTGACCAAACTTTTTTAATCTCTTACTCTTTTAATATCTTAATATCTTAATCCTTTAATCTCTAAACCTCCCTCGTTGCCTCCACGAGCCACTGACGGTCTGCCTCGTCAGTAAGTTCCGGCAGCAGTGTCTCCCTCACTCTCTCGTGGTAGTCGTTGAGCCACTCCCTTTCTTGCTTGGTCAGCAGTGAAAGGTCTATCGGTGCGGTGTCGATAGGGCATAGGGTTAGAGGGGTGAGGGTTAAGGGTTGAAAGTTGAAGGAGTTCCCGTTTGCGTTAACTTTATCCACCACCATCACGTTCTCCGTCCTTATGCCGAACTTCCCTTCGAGGTATATGCCGGGCTCGTCGGTTATCGTCATGCCAGGCTTCAACGGTGCAGGGCGCCAGTCCATGCGTATGGCATGAGGTCCCTCGTGCACGCTGAGGCGCCAGCCCACGCCGTGCCCTGTGCCGTGCATATAGTTGTAGCCGCCCTGCCAAACCTGTGAACGTGCTATGCTGTCTATCTGTGTGCCATTGGTTCCCTCGGGGAAAACGACAGTGGCAAGGGCTATGTTTGCCTTCAACACGTAGGTGTAGGCACGCTTCATCTCGTCTGTGACAGGTCCCAGGGCTATAGTTCGTGTTATGTCAGTGGTGCCGCAGTCATACTGTCCTCCTGAGTCTATGAGCAACAGTCCCTCTGGCTTCATCGCGGCATTGCTCTCTGGCGTGGCGCTGTAATGCACTATTGCGCCATGCTCCATATAGCCGCAGATGGTGGAGAACGACAGGTCAAGGCAATGTGGACATTCCCTGCGCAGCTGTTCCAGCTTGTCCGATACGCTTATCTCCGTTTGTCCGCCAGCTTCTACGGCAGGCTTCAACCACCTCAGAAACCTCACCATAGCCACACCGTCATGGAGCATCGCCTTGCGAAAACCAGCGATTTCATCGGCACTTTTCACTGCCTTCATCATCATCACAGGGCTCTCGGCATCCACCGCCTTGTCCTTTATGCTGTTGTATATGGTGTAGTTTACCGCTGTGCTGTCTATGAGCACCCTGCCCTCCAGAGCCTTGACGTCATTGGCAAAGTCACCGTAAGCCTTCACTCTCACGCCAGTCTCCTGCATCTGCTTCTGCGCCTCGTTGGTCAGATAACCGTTGACATACACCGTGGCATCCTCCAACGTTATGATGAGATTGCTGATAAACACCGGTGTCATTGGCACGTCATTGCCCCTCAGGTTCAGCGTCCATGCTATCGACATCAGGTCTGTCACTACGTGTGCATCGCAGTGTTTCTCCCTCATCACCTCCCTGATG
>JAFVBX010000096.1 GCA_017479675.1 Prevotella sp. | reverse complement strand
TTATTATCCCCCACCAATACAGTCTCAAAGTGTGCGAACGGCTTGTTCACCATGTCGCGCATCACGCTGTCGGGGGTAAAGGTTATCTTGTCGTGGGCAGCTATGACGACCTTCTCGCCTGTGTTGATGTTTACCGAGCTGCGTTCCTTCACCTCCTGGAGTTTGAACGTGCCGAAGCCTTTTATCTTCACTATACGGTCCTGAAGCAATCCCTCGTTGATTACCTCTACGATTTTCTGTACGAATTCTTCCGAAGCACCTAAGGTCATCTTGTGCTTATCGACAAGGAGACGTGCTATATCCTTTATTGTAGCCATAGTTAATGTGTTATGTCTTTACTTTATCTTTTCTTTCAACGATGCCAGCGGCTTAAAGTTCACCACGAGTTTCGGCGGCACGAGCATCTTCTGTCCTGATGCAGGATTTACTATAACTCGTTCCAGACGCTTCTTCACGTCAAAACTTCCCAGACCTGACATCATCACGGAGTTATCGTCACACAGCATGTCAACGATACCGTGCATAGCTGTCCTTACGACGTTCTGTGTCTCGCCTGCTGTCAGTCCTACCTTCTGTGACAACGCACTTATGAATTCCTTGTTGTTCATTATACTATAAACTTTAAACCTTAAACCTTAAACTGTAAACTGTAAACCTTAAACTGTAAACTTTAAACCTTCACTCTGCCATACAGGTCAAACTCCTCAGCCCCCGTTATCTCCACGTCGTAGAAATTGCCTGTCTCTACGTTTTCTGCCGCTGGTATGAGTACCTCGGGGTCAACCTCCGGCGACGAGTCCTCCGTCCTGCCTACATACCAGTCGCCCTCCTTGCGGTCTATTATCACCTTCAGCGTCTGCCCCACTCTCTCTGCCATTATCTCAGCCGATATGCGCTGCTGCACCCTCATGAGCTTGTCGAGGCGCAGCTGTTTTGTTTCCTCCGGCACGTCGTCCTCGTAGTGCTCGGCACTGTACGTGCCGTCCTCCTCCGAATAGGCGAACGCTCCCATGCGCTCGAAGCGTGCCCACTTCACGAAGTCCACCAACTCGTTGAACTCCTCGTCCGTCTCGCCTGGGAAGCCCACCATCAGTGTGGTGCGCAGCGTTATGCCTGGCACCTTCGCCCTCAGGCTCTCCACGAGGCGCACGGTCTCCTCCTTGGTGGTTTCACGTCTCATGCGTTTCAGCACTGAGGTGGATATATGCTGCAGGGCTATGTCGAGGTATTTGCACACGTTGGGCTTCTCCCTCATCACGTCGAGCAGCTCCATAGGGAACTGGTTAGGGTAAGCATAGTGCAGGCGTATCCACTTCACACCTTCTACATCAGCCATCTGCGATATTAGGCTGGCTATCTGTCGTTTACCGTACAGGTCAACGCCGTAGTACGTCAGTTCCTGTGCTATCACCTGAAATTCCTTCACGCCCTCGCTCACCAGCTCCCTCACCTCGTCGAGTATGTCCTCCATCGTGCGGCTCTTGTGGCGCCCCGTCATCACGGGTATGGCGCAGTAGGCACAGTGACGGTCGCAACCCTCCGAGATTTTTATATAGCGGTAGTGGCGTATGCTCCGCGTTTCGTTAAAGTTAACGCTTTTCGCCTGCGGCTCAACACTTCGTGTCCCGTTACCGTTAAAGTTCTCCTCCACCATTTTGTTCCAGTCGAACTTGCCGTAGTACTTGTCCACCTCTGGTATCTCCCTCTGCAAGTCCTCCAGATAGCGCTCCGACAGGCATCCCATCACGTAGAGCCTCCCTATCTCGCCCTTTGTCTTAGCCTCGGCAAACTGCAGTATGGTGTTGATGCTCTCCTCCTTGGCATCGCCTATGAAGCCGCAGGTGTTGACTACCACCGTCTCGCCCTCCACCTCTGGCGCATCCACATAACATTCGTAGCCCTTCTTGCAAAAGAGCTTCTGCAGGCGCTCGCTATCCACCAGGTTCTTCGAGCACCCCAAGGTCACTATGTCTATGCGGTCGCTTTTCAATTCTTAATTCTTAACTCTTAATTCTTAACTCCCAAACAGGCTATCGACAAACTCCCTGCGGTTGAACACCTGCAGGTCTTCCATGCCCTCGCCCAGTCCGATGTATTTCACAGGCACCTTCAGCTGGTCTGATATGCCTATCACCACACCGCCCTTGGCTGTGCCGTCGAGCTTCGTTATGGCGAGTGAGGTTATCTGCGTCACTGCGGCAAACTGCTTCGCCTGCTCAAAGGCGTTCTGTCCTGTTGAGCCGTCGAGCACCAGCAGCACCTCGTCAGGCGCCGTAGGCACCACCTTCTTCATCACGTCCTTTATCTTCTTCAGCTCGTTCATCAGGTTCACCTTGTTGTGCAGCCTGCCTGCCGTGTCTATTATCACCACGTCGGCACCGTTAGCCTTTGCCGACGAGAGGGTGTCGAACGCCACGCTGGCGGGGTCGCTACCCATCTGCTGCTTCACCACAGGCACGCCTACCCTCTCTCCCCACAGTACGAGCTGCTCTACCGCAGCAGCCCTGAACGTGTCGGCAGCGCCGAGATACACCTTCTTGCCCTGCTGCTTAAACTGGTATGCGAGCTTGCCTATGGTCGTAGTCTTGCCCACGCCGTTCACTCCCACCACCAGTATCACGTAGGGTTTTTCGTTATCGTTATCGTTAACGTTCCCGTTATCGTTCCCGTTAACGTCCTCATACTCCTCCAGCAGACCCGCTATCTCCTCCCTGAGTATGTTGTTCAGCTCCGAAGTGGAGACATACTTGTCTCTCGCCACGCGTTTCTCTATCCTGTCGATAATCTTCAGGGTGGTATCCACGCCAACGTCGCTCGTCACCAACACCTCCTCAAGGTCGTCGAGCACATCGTCGTCCACCTTGTCCTTGCCGGCAACGGCACGTGTCAGTTTCTCGAACACGCTCTGCTTCGTCTTCTCGAGACCTTTGTCCAAGGTCTCCTTCTTATCCTTGTTGAAAAAGCCCAAAAATCCCATTTTATCGTTTCATTTCTACATTTTGAGCTACAAAGGTAATAAAAAATCTCCATTTCATCGAAGTTTACACATTATTTTATTATATATTTTCACTTCGCAACAAAAAAATTGCACATTTTCTTTGGTTAGTGTGCAAAAAAACACTACCTTTGCACAAAATTTGAAAATTTGTGCAATAGATGGAAAACGTTATGAGCTTCAATGCCTGCATCGAGCAGTCCATTAAGAACTACTGGAACCTCGATGCCTTGACAGACTACAAAGGTGCTACGTTGCAATACCAGGACGTAGCGCGTAAGATTGAAAAACTACACATTCTCTTTGAAAACAGCGGAGTGCAGAAAGGCGACAAGATAGCCCTCTGCGGACGCAACATGAGCAACTGGGCTGTGGCATTCCTCGCCACCCTCACCTACGGTGCCGTTGCCGTTCCCATACTCCATGAGTTTACTGCTGACCAGATACACCACATAGTGAACCACTCCGAGGCACGCCTCCTCTTCGTGGGCGACGTGGTGGCAAAGCAGATAGACCCTGCCAAGATGCCCGACCTTGAGGGCATCATCAACATCATCGACTACTCGCTGATGATTTCACGCACCGAGAAGCTCACCTACGCACGCGAGCACCTCAACGAGTTCTTCGGCAAGAAATACCCCAAGTACTTCCGCAAGGAGAACATCGACTACTACAAGGAGGAGAGCCCCGAACAACTCTGCATCATCAACTACACATCGGGCACCACAGGCTTCTCAAAGGGCGTCATGATACCCTACCGCGCCATGTGGTCAAACCTCGACTTCGCAGGCAAGGTGCTCGACGAGCAGCTCCACCCGGGCGACAACACCATCTCCATCCTCCCCATGGCTCACATGTACGGCATGGCGTTCGAGTTCATCAAGGAGTTCATGAGCGGCTGCCACATCTTCTACCTCACACGAGTGCCCTCTCCAGCCGTCGTGGCACAGGCATTCACCGACATCAAGCCTATCATCATCATCGCCGTGCCCCTCGTCATCGAGAAGATAATCCGCAAGAAGGTATTCCCAAAGATCACCCCAGCCATCAAGCTGCTCATGAAGACACCTGTCATTGGTGATAAAATCAAGAAAAAGATACACGACCAGGTATATAACGCCTTCGGAGGCAAGCTCTACGAGATAATCATCGGCGGCGCAGCCCTCAACCAAGAAGTGGAGCAGTTCCTCAAGGACATCCGCTTCCCCGTCACCGTAGGCTACGGAGCCACCGAGTGCGCACCCATCATCACCTACGCCGACTGGCACGACCACAAGGCAGGCTCATGCGGCAGGGCGGTAGTCCACATGGAGGTGAAGATAGACTCCAAGCACCCACACAAAGAGCCAGGCGAGATACTCGCACGCGGACTCAACGTGATGCTCGGCTACTACAAGAACGAAGAAGTGACAGCCGAGACCCTCGACAAGGAAGGCTGGTACCACACAGGCGACCTCGGCATCATGGACAAGAAGGGCAACCTCTTCATCAAGGGACGCTCCAAGAACATGCTCCTCGGACCCTCAGGACAGAACATCTTCCCCGAGGAGATAGAGGACGCGCTCAACTCCCTCCCCTACGTCATGGAGAGCATCGTCGTGCAGCGCGAACAGAAGCTCGTCGCACTCGTACACCCCGACCTCGAGGCATGCTCCGCAAACAACATGAGCAGCGACGACGTAGAGCGGCAGATGAAGCAAAACCTCGAACAGCTCAACGCCACACAGCCCGCCTACTGCAAGGTGGCATACATAGAGATACACGACGAAGAGTTCGAGAAAACCCCGAAAAAGTCAATCAAGCGCTTCCTCTATACGTAAGCGCAACGCTGCTTGAGATTTCACACACAAGACTTCACACA
>JAFVBX010000018.1 GCA_017479675.1 Prevotella sp. | reverse complement strand
TTGATATTGAGGAACAGCCTATACTGCTCGGGGGCGAAAGAGAGGGGGTAGATGACTGGCGTGGCATACATGAGAAGCTGAACGCCGAAGCCTATGAGCATGTTGAGGTCACGGTATTTGGTGGTGAGCGAGGTGATGATGAGTCCCCATGACATGGCGTGAAGTCCTACCATTGCGACAAAGACGGGGAAGAGGAGAAACGACCATGACAACGAGACCTCGAACTTACCTGTAACGACAAGGTAAATGTAGATGAGGACGAACATGAAGAACTGTATGCCGAAGCGTATCAGGTTGCTGGTGATGCTGGACAGGGGTACTATGAGGCGAGGGAAATAGACCTTGCCGAAGACACCTTGGTTGGCAGCGAAGACATTGCTGCAACTGGTGAAGCACTGCTGGAAGTAGCCCCACATGCAGACACCTGCCATATAGAACAGTGGTTGTGGCACACCATCGGTGGAGATGCCTGCCAGTCCACCGAAGACGAACATGTACATGATGGTGGTGAGCAGGGGCTGTATGAGATACCACAGCGGACCGAGGACGGTCTGCTTATACTGCGTGACGATGTCACGCTTGATGTTCATACGATAGAGGGTCTTGTAGCGTACAAGTCCCTTTATGTCAACGTCGAGCCACTTCTTCTTGGGCTCGATATGGGAGATTTGTTCTTGTGGAGACATTATTTTACTTGTTTTATTAACTGCGTACGAAACGCGACATATAAGTCGCTACGAAAACGAAAACTATTATTAACTGCGTTATATATACAAATTTTCCTCAGCAAGGGCGTAACATGTTGAGGGATAGTGGTTTATAATTTTTAGAGGCAACGTCTTGGGAAAATTTGCCAAATTGCCTTGTGCAAATGTACATATTTTATTTTAATTGGACAAAGGAAAATGGCGGTTTTTGAGTCATGAGGCAAATATTTTATATTTGGCATGGCTTTTCGGGCTATTTTTAGTAACTTTGAGGCACTAAACATAAACTTATAGAACGATGAACGAAGTAATTGACGTAATAAAGAGGAGGAGGAGCTGCAGATGCTTCGACCCTGAGAGGATGCCTTCGGAGGCGGTGATACAACAGATATGCGAGGCTGGCACATGGGCACCGACGAGCCGAGGACAGCAGAACCCGATTATCATTGCGGTGACGAACAAGGAGCTGCGCGACAAGATTTCGCGTATGAACTCAAACATCATAACGGGCAACAACCTGGTGACATCAACACCGCCCGGCGGCGACCCATTCTACGGGGCGCCGTGTATGCTGATAGTACTGGTGAAGGAGAGTCCCAACGCACTGTATGACGGTCCGATAGTGATGCAGACGCTGATGCTGGCGGCAGAGTCGCTGGGAGTAAACTCTATATGGATACACAGAGCGAAGGAGGAGTTTGAGAGCGAGGAGGGCAAACAGATACTGCGTGACCTCGGCATAGAGGGTGACTACGTGGGAATAGGGCACGTAGCACTGGGCTATGCCGCTAAGCCGTTGCCTGCGCCGAAGGAAAGGAAGAAAGACTATATATGGTGGGCGAGATAAAACTCGCTTCGCTCATACGAAAACGAAACGCCTTCGGCTACGAAAACGAAAACTATTGAATGTGATGAAAGAAGCAAAAACGTTTGAGGAACTGCAGCTGTCGCTGGCAAAAGCTAAAGAGCATCCGAAGGAAACGGGATGGGACATTTACCGATACCTGAAGGCGAACATTGAGCTGATGGAGTCACAGGAGGCGAGGACGTTGCTGGCATGCTACATGAAGATGGGGCTGGAGAAGCCGTCGCTGCTTCATTCGCTGATACTCAATGTTGCGCTGAGGATGGCGAAGAGGTTTCCCGACTTCCAGTTTGACAGGTTCTTCGACATGTGGGAATATCCTGGCATAGAGCGCATCATAGGATATGTGGACTACTATGACGAGACGCACAGGTTTTACCATATCTACGATAACATGTCAAGGCATTTCGTCGCCATAGACCCACACATCGAGCCCGAAGTGGGCGGTTTCGTGGAGTTCACGCCGATAATCCCCGAAGACGGGAAGTTCAAGACGGCGGTGGTGCACAGAGCGTTTGGCGAAGAGGACTACCTCGCTGCTACGGAGGCGTTCGGCACGTATGATGCCATTGTAACGCATGTGGACGAAGAGAAGGGGTTCTTAGATTACCGCATAACATCAGAGATAAGGCAAACTCCCGAGGGACAGATAACTGATGAGGGAACGGCTTTCATGGGCGTCATGCGCTATGCCAAGGGACAACAGTTGAAGCTGTTGCTCTTCCTAAAGCGGGCAAAAGATGGAGTGAAGAGAAACTACGTTGCAAAAATAATATGACACAAGAAGAAAAGGTATTGACATACCTGAAGGAACATGGGATTCCATTCAGTAATTATAACCACCCGGAAGGCAAGACGATAGAGGAGGCGAAGAGGTGGTGGAAGGATGACGGCAGCATGCACTGCAAGAATCTGTTTTTCCGCAACCACAAAGGCAACAGGCACTATCTGGTATGCTTCGACTGCGAGCACGACCTGGACATTCACGACCTTGAACACCGACTGAAGGAGTCACTGCAAAGTCAGGGACTGCCATCGTGCGGCAAGCTATCCTTCGCTTCGCCGGAGAGGATGATGAGGTACCTCGGACTGGAGCCTGGCAGCGTTTCGCCATTCGGGCTCATCAATGACGAGAACCACGAAGTATATCTTTTTCTCGACGAGAATATAAAGAACGCCCCTACCCTCTCTTTTCATCCCAACGACTGCCGTGGCACCGTTGTGATACGCAATGAGGATTTCCAACGTTACCTCGAAGCAGTAGGAAACGAGTTTGAATACATAAAGTTGTATTAAGGCTTGTAACCAACGAAACGCAATCAAAGATTGCTACGAAACGGTGCTTCTGCACCTACGAAAACGAAAAAAGACATTGCCTAACGGCGATGTCCTTTCTCTCTTTTGGGTGCCCGGTCGGCTCGTTATCGGACGCGAGCACAGCGAGCTACGCTTTCATAACGAAGTGGAGAAAGAGCCGACGACGTCGCTCGGTGAGATGCCCTAAGGGCACAAAAAAAAGAGGACTTTTGTCCTCTTTTGGGTGCCCGGTCGGTCTCGAACCGACGACATTCAGAACCACAATCTGACGCTCTAACCAACTGAACTACGGGCACCATGTTCAAAAAGCGAGTGCAAAGGTACTCAATTTAATTAAGAATTAAGAATTAAGAATTTACCCATTTTTAAGATATATTAACAAGATGACTTAATCCATACGGTCGCGATAGTCTTCGTAGGTGTAGTGGCGGAGGGTTTCGAGAGTTCCGTCAGTATGGAGCAAGGCAATGTCTGGGTGACTGATGCCATTGAACATGTTGGTCTTAACGGTGGTATAGTGTAGCATATCCTCGAAGATTATGTTCTCTCCTACTTGCAGTTCATGGTCGAACTGCCACTGTCCCATCCAATCACCAGAAAGGCAGGAACAGCCGCCCAATCTATAGAGCCCCCCTCCAGCTCCCCCATGCAGGGGGAGAGATATAAGCTTGGCACCGCGTACGGTGGGGTGATATGGCATTTCAAGACAGTCTGGCATGTGGCAGGTAAAGGAGACGTTGAGCATGGCCGTGCGTATGCCTTTATCCTCCACGATGTCAACAACTTGCGCCACGAGGGGACCAGTCTGCCATGCAAAGGCAGAGCCTGGTTCGATGATAACATGCAGCCAAGGGTAACGAGCCTTGAAAGAGCGCAGCATTTTCACCAAGCGTGGCATGTCGTAGTCGGCACGTGTCATGAGGTGACCGCCACCGAAGTTTATCCACTTTATATGAGGGAACCACTTGGAGAACTTTTCTTCTATGTGCTGCAGTGATCGCTCGAAGACATCGGAGCCAGACTCACAGTGGCAATGGCAATGGAAACCTGTGATTAACGGGAAAGGGAACTGAGATTCGCCTGCCTGTAAGCCATCATTAGCGCAAGAACAATAACTATCCAGCACATCGGCAGTGACTCCGAAACGGGTGCCTGGGGCACAGGGGTTATAGAGCGAGGTCTCGACCTCTGAGTACTCGGGGTTGATGCGCAAGCCGAACTCGCCTTGCCATCCCTTGGCTCTCAGTGCAGGAGCGAAACGCGTGAACTGCGACAGGGAGTTGAAGGTGACGTGAGAGGAGTAGCGCGCTATCTCGTCAATATCGTAATCGGTATAGGCAGGTGAGTAGGTGTGGGCAGGGGCGCCAAACTCCTCGAAAGCCAGGCGCGCCTCATATAGCGAACTCGCCGTCGTAGCACTGACATACTCGCGGAAGATGGGAAACGTCTTCCACAGGGCGTAAGCCTTGAAGGCGAGAATTATCTCTACGTCAGCCTCACGCGCCACCTTATTTATTAAGGACAGGTTACGACGTAGCAGCGACTCCTCGAGAACGTATGTGGGACGCTTTATTAAATCAAAATTCATAGTGCTCAGTTGATAGTTGACAGTTGACAGTTGATAGTTAAATTGGAAATTTACATGCAAAATTAACTTTTATATTCGAGAAAATTGCATGTTTGACAAAAAATTCTTACTTTTGCAAAGAAATTAAAGCGTATGAAACTGATTGTAATGACTCAGCCCACGTTTTTCGTGGAGGAGGACAAAATACTGACAGCTTTATTCGAGGAGGGTCTTGACACTCTGCACATCAACAAACCCGACTCAGAGCCTTTGTATGCGGAGCGCCTGTTGTCGTTGTTGCCCAAGCGTTACTATGACGACATCGTGGTACATCAGCATTACTACCTGAAACAGGAATATGACCTGAAGGGCATACACATCAACGAGCCTGAGACACCTACACCAGAGGGGTTCCGCAAGCATGTGACGAGGAGCACCGGCAACATCGGTGACCTGAAGGACATGAAAAAACAGTGTGACTACGTGATGCTGCATTCGCTGTTCGACTCGCTGCATAACGACTACAAGGCATCGCTGGACATCGACGAGGTAAGAGAGGCACGAAAGAAGGGACTGGTGGACAAAAAGGTGTATGCACTGGGAGGTATGAGTCTGGAGAATGTACAGATAGCCAAAGACTTAGGATTCGGAGGCGTAGTGATATGCGGAGACTTATGGAACAGGTTTAACATACAGCAAGAAACCAATTTCCATGCTCTCATAGACCATTTCAGGAAATTAAGAAAAGCAATCAACTAAATAAACACTCAATGGAAGACAAAAAAGATAGTTTCATGGTTTTCTCGGGAACGGCAACACGCTATCTCGCCGAGAAGATTTGTGCCAGCCTGGGTTGTCCGTTAGGTAACCTGGTGATGACAAAGTTCAGTGACGGTGAATTTGCCGTTAGTTTTGAAGAGAGCATTCGCGGAAGAGACATCTTCCTGGTGCAGAGCACTTTCCCCAACTCTGACAATCTGATGGAGTTGCTGCTGATGATTGACGCTGCAAAGCGTGCTTCGGCGAAGACTATCAACGCAGTGATACCATACTTCGGATGGGCACGACAGGACAGAAAAGACAAGCCACGCGTATCCATCGGTGCGAAGCTCGTTGCCGACATGCTCAGCGTTGCCGGCATAGACCGACTGATCACTATGGACCTGCATGCTGACCAGATACAGGGCTTCTTTAACGTACCAGTGGACCACCTGTATGGTTCGGGGGTAATACTGCCATATCTGGAGCAGTTGAGAACGGAGAACATGGTGATTGCTTCACCTGACGTTGGCGGTGCGAAGCGTGCCAAGAGCTATGCCAAGTATCTGGACTGCCCATTGGTGATGTGCAACAAAACACGTGCACGTGCCAACGTGATTGCCGAGATGCAGATAATAGGCGACGTAAAAGGCAAGGACGTAGTGATTGTTGACGACATGGTAGATACCGCAGGCACCATCACCCAGGCTGCCAACATAATGAAAGAGGCTGGTGCCAAGTCTGTTAGAGCCGTTGCCAGCCACTGCGTGATGTCGGGTCCTGCAAGTGAGCGTGTCCAGAACTCTGCCCTTGAGGAGATAGTATTCACTGACTCTATACCTTACTCAAACCGTTGCGCAAAGGTAAAGCAACTGAGCGTTGCCGACATGTTTGCCGAGACGATACGCAGGGCTATAAATAACGAGTCTATATCAGACCAGTACATTATTAGATAAAACGAGGCAACACCAATCGTTTTCTATCTTACGAGATACTTCATGGAGCCCCAGTGTTTCTGCTTTTTGCAGAAGCATTGGGGCATCTTCTTCATAGAAACCTGAGAGGACGAGTGAAGCACCTTGCGCCATAACGCCATGAAATGCCTCCATATCCTGAAGCAATATGTTGCGGTTAATGTTGGCAAGCACCACATCGAAGATTCCCTCAACATGAGACAGCACACCGGCATTGCCGAGGAGAACGTCCATCTGCTCCCCTACTCCATTGAGCACTGCATTGTGGCGGGCGTTGTCAGAAGAGAACTCGTCTATGTCGTACGCCACCACTTCCCTGGCACCGCACTTGATTGCCACTATACCAAGGATGCCTGTGCCACATCCGCAGTCGAGCACTCGACGGTCAGACAACGGCATACCCAGCAAGGTGGACACCATCATGCGTGTTGTCTCATGGTTGCCTGTGCCAAAGGCGTTGCGGGCATGAATACCTATCTGGATAGGTGAGCTGAACTGCTCGGTATCCTCCACATGGCGAGCGTCATATATGGTCACCTTGCCATCAACAATGATAGGCTCGAAACCCTCTGCCTCCCATGTCTCATTCCAATCCTGGTCGGGTATCTCTTCTGTAGTGTACGTTATCACAACATCGGCTATAGGAAACTGGGCGATAAGCTCCTTTACGAAACTTTCAGAATAGTTTTCCTGCTGTACGTATCCCACAATACCCTCATCGGTATCTACAAAGCTCTCATAGCCTACTTCTCCGCAAGAGTCGGCAAGCAGTTCCCTGCACGGCTGCATAAGTTCGTGGGAGGGTGCCTCCACCTTAAATGTCGTTGAAAGATATTTCATTTTCTCTGAAGCAAAATGCTATAATTGTTAAAAAACGGTGCAAATATAATAAAAATTAGGGAAATGTATATTTTTTCTTAGGGTTTTTCCGTATATTTGCAATAAATTTATAGATAATTTTGCATTATCAAAACGAAAAACAGGGGGAATGAGCCCCCTCTAAAAGAACGTATGATCATGAGAAAATTACTATTACTATCGTCTATCATCATGATGTGTGCATGCGGAGCATGGGCACAGGATGACATGTACTTCACCCCTTCTAAGAAGGCGAAAGAGGCAGCAAAGGCTGAGTATGAGAAAGCCAGAGAGACATACTACTGCGGTTCCGAACGGGACATTGACGAATACAACCGCCGCTACGGACACGACGTGCCAAGCAGCTACGTAACACTGTTGGATGACTCCACAGCAACGGCACAGGAGGACGACTACTGCTACAGCAGACGCATGGAACGTTTTGACGACGGCAGACCTGTGGTGCTGAATGTGTATGTCAATGATCCGTGGTACTACAATCCTTGGTATGACCCTTGGTTTCATGATTCATGGTATTTCAGCAGTTGGAACCGCTGGGGATGGTATGGTACAAGATGGTATGCAGGAGGCTGGGGATGGTATGGCCCTTGGTATGATCCTTGGTTCTACGGTCCGCGCTATCACCACAGCGTATTCGTGCCGGCAAGAACGTTCCACCATAGAGGTATAGACCGCGGCAGACCTGCTGTAAGGGCTGAGCGCAGCGGCGACTTCGGACGTAACGCCAACAGGGGATACTCATCAGGCAACAGGAGATACTCCGACAGCAACACCTCGCGAAGCAACGACTTCGGACGTGGCAGCTACTCTGGAAGCAGTTCACGCAGCAGTGGCTTTGGCGGACATAGCGGAGGCTTCGGTGGTAGTTCACATAGCAGCGGAGGATTCAGCGGAGGCTCACGCAGTGGCGGCTTCAGTGGTGGCGGTGGTCACAGCGGAGGAGGCTCTCGCGGAGGAAGACGATAATTGATAATTGATAATTGACAATTGATAATTGAAACTCATAATATATATAATGTATATGAAAAAGAATGTTATTTGGGTGGCACTGAGCATGATAACGGCAAGTGCTATGGCACAAGAGACATACGAGAGTGCACAGCTTGCGACGCAGGACCTTAACGGTACGGCACGCTACATAGGTATGGGTGGCGCGATGGAGGCACTAGGAGCCGACATATCAACCATGCACACCAACCCTGCGGGCATAGGTCTGTTCCGTCGTGCATGGATAGGTGTTTCTGGCGGAGCAACCATACAGAACGACGACAAGAACAAGACCGACATGCTCGGTAAGAGTGACAACCGCAAGGCGAATGCCGATCTTAACCAGGCTGGTTTCGTCTATGCCTCACGATTTGGTGCCAACTCCTATTTCAACATAGGCTTCAACTATCAGAAGAGCCGCAACTTCAACCAGATAGCGTCAGCGGTAGGCTCACTCAATGATGCATCTGCCAATAAACTGACTTATATTACTATGGGAACGCTGTCACCAAACAGCGAGAAATGGATTGCTGGCGAAGACACACGCTTTTCGTATATAAGCAATCTGGGCAATTACACCTACAGCCACGTTAACGAGAACTTCTCTGGCATCAACGACAATGGGGAGTTTGAGGACGGCTACAGCGCTGCCGACAGGTATAACGCATACACAGACCGTTCAGGATATATCAGCGACTTTGCCTTCAACTTCAGCGGCAACTTCAATGATCGCGTATATCTCGGTGCAACACTTGGGCTGAAGGACGTACACTACAGAAGTAACTCTCTTTACGCAGAGTCGCTCGTTGACCCATACGATGCTCCACGCGGCAACTATTACTACAGCGACGACCGCAAGATCACGGGTACAGGCTTCGACCTGAAGTTTGGCATCATCGTGCGCCCATCAGAATACTCTCCCTTCCGCATAGGTGCCTACATACACACTCCCACCTGGTATGAACTGACGTGCAACAGCTCCATGACTATAGGTGCACGCTACACATACGACAACGGCACAGCATCATACGACGGTGCTCCCACGACAACACGCATCACCTACGACTACAAGATTAACACTCCCTGGAAATTCGGTCTCTCCTTTGGTCATACCTTCGGCAAGATTGCCGCACTGGGAGCAACGTACGAGTATTCCGACTACAGCACCATCAAGAACCGCATAAAGACTGGCTCCGAAGGATATTGGTACACCGATGGATGGTATGACTACTACGACAGACGCGATACGTATGCTAACGACATACAGATGAATGAGAATACCAAGAACTCACTGAAAGGCGTGCACCTTGTTAAGATTGGCGGAGAGATTAAGCCATCACAGGTTATCGCCATCAGAGCCGGATACAACTTCCAGAGTGCGATATACGACGAAAACGGCAAGAAGGATGCCTTTATCGATTCATACTACAGTGACGGTGCATACCTCTCTACATACGGCTACACCAATTGGAACGCCACACACCGCATCACCTTTGGTATGGGCTTCACACTATCTAAGGACTGGACATTCGACATCTCATATCAGTACATTACACAGAACGGCGAATATCACCCATTCCAGAACGTAGGCAACACAGAGATGTTCACATACAACGCAGACGGCACCTATGCTTCTTCTTATTGGGATAGCCTCTACGCACAGTCAAAGACGATAAAAAACAAGCGTCATCAGATAAACTGCTCACTGAGCTACAGGTTCTAAGATGCTTAAAAACGTTATAATACTTACCTGCTTGGCATTGCTCGCTTCGTGCAATGCCAAGCAGTCTGTTAATCCCGCAACATCCCAGGAAAGCAACGGTAGCATAGATGCTGGCGATGAAACATACACCTTTGCTGACTCTACTGAGCGTGTGCGCTTCAGCGTAACCGCAACCATGCCACTTACCACCGACGCTGCATCAATGCTGATTAGAGAGTCACTCACCAAGGTTCTTGACGAGGAACTGAGCCACATAGAGTATGACCCAAGGCTGTTTGCCCCATACAAAGGCAAGGACAAAAGTCTGAAAGCAATACTCGACTACTACGGCTCGCACGCCTTTGCAGAATACCAAAACCTTGCCGAAAACGACTACAACGAACGCAAGGAATACCTCAGTAACGACAGCACACTGAGCGACAAGGAACGGCAGCAGCGCATCAAGGACACGCCACAATGGGAGCACACAAGCACCATAAGTAAGGAGTATGATGGCGAGAAATACGTGGTATATCTCCATCAGACCTATACCTACATGGGCGGAGCACACGGCGGAGTGGGCGGTGAATGCAGCATAACCTTCAATCGCAGCACAGGGACAAGGATAACACGCTTCTTTACTGCTGATGCTCAGAAGGGTATGCAGAGGCTGATAAAAGAAGGACTAAAGGGCTATTTCAGTGAATATGACAACAAAGTAACCACTGACGAGGAACTAATGGGGCAACTCTTGCTCGAAGGCAACACCATACCTTTGCCTGCACAAGCTCCTTATCTAAGCAACAACGGGCTAGTGCTGACCTATCAGCAATATGAGATAGCCCCATATGCCGCAGGGATGCCAAACTTTACCATTCCCTACGAGGATGCAATGCCATACCTTACAGACGAAATTAAGGAACTTCTGTTCACTAAAAGATACATACTGTTTCGCTAAGAGAAACACTCGCAAAAACATAAAAGGGGAACTACACTCACGTGCGGTTCCCCTTTCTTTTTATATGAAATTATGAAGTATTAGTTGTTTATTTGTTCTTTGGAACGAATGATTCCCACGTCTGATCATCAAAGAAAACACGTATTTCAGTGATTTTACGATGTCCGAGGGCATCCAATGACTGTGTAACACCCACCTGATTCAGTTTAGAATAACGTCCAGAAGGAGATTTCTCCACTGGTGGAAGTACGCTGGGATGTATCTGAACCTGCTTTCTTTGTCCAAAAAGAGGAAGTCCGTCTGCCACATTGTCAGTAGAGGAATTCTTGTTTTCTGTCTCTGAATAATAAGGATTACCATATTGGGAGACAGATGCTGAGCGTCCCTCTTCGGCATCATTATAAGACGTCGAGTTTTCTCCGTTTTGAACCTCCGTCTTATCATTAGTAAGCAACATACCACCTTCTCCTTTGAGCAACCATGTAGGGTTGACATTAGGGAAAGCTTCCATGATGGCAAGCACATGATTCATCGTCGGGCGAGTTCTTCCAGTGAAGATACTGCTCAATGATGCACTACCTATATGTGTGAATTTTGCAAACGCTTGCTGATTCATGTGCTGCGCTTCCATTATTTGTCTGATACGTTCCTTCATAAATTTTTATTAGAAAAACATGTAGGTTACCTTACGGCGTAAGCCAAAAACGGTCTCTTTTTATATTTTTTACAAAGGTAATCAAAAAATCCGTATCCTACAACAAAATTAAAACTTTTTATCTTTATAGATTTATGATTTAACATTCGATATTTCAACAAAAGTAGACTGCTTCGGAGTTGTAGTTTGTAAATCAAAAAGCAACTTCGAGAATGTGAAAAATCAGCAGCCATGTAAAACCTCACAAATAGAGTACATAAATTTGGGTATGAAATCATTACTGTTACGTAAATAAGCCAAAAAGCCATCGTTTATGCATTCTATATCATTTGTGACAGATATTCAAGTCAAGTAAATGTGGTAAAACATGTCTATGTAATTGTTTTTTAGGCGGTTACACATGAGAAAATTCAGTTGTATAAATATTCAATATACATTTTCGTTGCTGTACTTTTTGTTGTTGAAATTAAAATTTACAAAGCCGAAATAACTTGTTTACTTCCGATTCCTAATCATTCCATTTTACTTTGTTGAATATTTTACTTTTGTTGTTTGTTTGACTTTTTCGCGTTTCTATATATGTAAAAGTGTTAAATGTTGATTTTGCAATTTTTCCAAGACGAAAATTCACGAGATTTCAAAATTTACGAGCAGATGTAAAGATGCTTGATTTTTTTCGATTCTCAGGGCTCAAAAAACATTGTTGAAGTCAGTATTTTCAAGGGAAAGAAGGCAAAAAACTTCCCCTACTTTACCTTCAATTCTAGAAAAAAACAGGGTAAAAAAAGGCATCTTTAGGCTCTAAAAGACATAAAAAAAGTGTTCCAGAACCTCCTTCTGGAACACTTTTTCTTCGTTTTTCTACATTTTTATTTGAGTAGGATGCCGTTCCTCCCCACCCTTTTACAGTCTTCCTAATAAAGTATGAAACTTACCAATTCCTGTAACAGTTCCCCTGGAGGAGTATTAACGCTGTCCAATCCTTTTGATCTTGCATCGACCTCTCTGAGTTTTGAAATTATGAGCAGAGTTTTCTTTGCAGAGTAATACCTCATGGCTGTAAGATAGTCACGAGCTTGATAAGCCGAACGCAATCCAAGTTGTGACATAATGGCAGACTCGTTAATTGGTCTGGGAGCATAGTAAGCCAGCATCAAATTTTGGAAAAAAGAGAACGTCTGTGGTATAAGTGCGAAAAATCCTCCAGATTTTGGATTCTCATCAAAATACTTCGCAATACGATGGGCTTTTACAGCATCGTGGTTTACCAACGCATCTCGGAATTCGAAGATATTATAGTTCTTGCTAATACCTATCTTTTGTTCTATAATATCCGGCGTTATGTTTCGTGGTGCACCTGGAGCGAAAGATATCAACACCTTATCCAATTCTGACGTGAGGCGCTTCAAGTCGCCACCGATATGGGCAGCCACGATTTGTGCTGCACGCTTATCTATGGTGGCTTTGCGTTCCTCACTCTTCAGATAGTTGTTTATAAACGTTATGATTTCGCTGTCGTAACGTGGAGACTCGCTGACGAATACCTGCCCTACCGCCTTTGCTTTGCTGAGGATTTTCTTGCGTGCATCGATGGTTCCACCTTTGTGGCATACGACAAGAATCGTTGTCGGCACAGGCTTGTCCATATACTTCTCCAGTTGTTCCAGATCCTTCATCGCCTGTGCTTCACGTATGACAACCACCTGTCGCTGTGCCATCACAGGGAAGCGGCGGGCATCGTCCATCACCTGTTGCGCCGTCACATCGGAACCATAGCGCACAGTAAGGTTAAAGTCACGTTCCTCTTCCGTCAGGGCATGTTCTGTGATATAGTCGCACACCTTGTCTATATAGTAGCCCTCCCCTCCCATCAGTATATAGACGGGCGAGTAGTTACCAGCCTTCATCGATAAAATCAGTTTATCGTACAGCTCAGCGGTGTCAACTTTTTTCTCAGCCATTATTCTCTCCTTCGTTTTTCTGCTATGTCTTTATTCCCTGTACCGCTTCAGTATATCTCCGTATTCGTCAATTCTCCTGTCGCGCAGGAAAGGCCACCAACGGCGCACGTTCTCGCTATGGTCGAGGTCTATGTTTACGATTACGCTCTCTTCCTCATTGTCTGAAGCGCGATAATACAATTCGCCTTGCGGTCCTGCCACGAAGCTTGAGCCCCAGAACTCTATGCCGTCAGTCTGTCCGCTTGGGTCTGGCTCATACCCTACCCTGTTTACAGCCACTACGGGCAATCCGTTCGCCACGGCATGTCCGCGTTGCACCGTCGTCCATGCTTCACGCTGACGTTGCTGTTCCTCCCTTGTGTCCGTTGCAGCATAGCCTATCGCTGTGGGATATATCAGTATATCGGCTCCTGCCAGCGCCATCAGTCGTGCCCCTTCCGGGTACCACTGATCCCAGCACACCTGCACGCCCAACTTTCCCACCGATGTCTCTATGGGATTGAAGCCCATGTCTCCCGGTGTGAAATAGAATTTCTCGTAGTATGCAGGGTCGTCAGGAATGTGCATCTTGCGGTAGGTGCCTGCTATCGTTCCGTCACGCTCTATCACCACAGCGGTGTTATGGTAAAGTCCTGCGGCACGGCGTTCAAAGAGCGATGTCACTATCACCACCCCACATTCCTTCGCCAGTTCTCCGAAGAATTGAGTGGAGGGACCAGGGATAGTCTCTGCCAGGTCGAAGTTGTCAACATCCTCTGTCTGGCAGAAGTACAGGCTGTTATGCAGCTCCTGCAACACAACCAACTGTGCACCTCGCTTTGCAAGGTCCACTATTCCCTCAGCCAGGCGCATCATGTTCTCCTTCCTGTCCGCAACGTTATGTTGCTGCAACAGTCCTATCTTCAACTCTTTCATACTTTTGAACCTTTGACCTTTAACCTTAGACCTTTCACTCCGGCACCTGCATGGTGCAACAGTGTATCGATCCATGTTGTCGTATTATCGTCAGCGAGTCTATCGCTATTATCTCCCTGTCAGGAAAAGCCTTGCCGATTGCCTCGCATGCCGCCTTGTCTTTCTCTGGCTGGTTATATGTCGGCACAAGCACTGCGCCGTTGATTACCAAGAAGTTAGCGTATGTGGCAGGCAGTCGCTCGTCACCATCGTATATGGCATCAGGCTGTGGCAAAGCTATCAGTCGGTAGGCATTGCCATCCTCCGTCCTCAGCTCCCTCAACTCACTCTCAAGGGCGAGGAAGTCCGCATACTGCTCGTCGTCCTCGTCATCACACCTATTATATAATAAGGTGTCGTCAGGTGCCAGACGCACTATCGTGTCTATGTGTCCGTCGGTGTCGTCACCTATCAGTCTTCCGTGCTGCAGCCACACTATGCGCTTAGCCTTCAGCCTGAATTTCAGCTCCTCCTCTATCTCCTCTTTGCTCAGTGGCTGGTTACGGTTAGGTGCCATCAGGCAACACTCTGTGGTGAACACCGTCCCCTTGCCGTCGCTCTCTATCGCCCCTCCTTCCAACACGAAGTCGTCATTATCCGCCAATCGTGGCGTGCCCCTCTCCTCCGTGTCGAAGGCTCCATCCTTGTGCAGCGTCCGCGTTATCTCGTTGTCGAGCGAAGCCTCAAACTTCTCTCCCCATCCGTTAAAACAGAAGTCGAGCATCGTCAGCTTGCCGCCCTCCGCACTCAGCGTTATTGGTCCGTGGTCTCTCGCCCACGTATCGTTCGTCTTGCAGAAACAGATGTACACTCTCGTCATCTGCTCCGCCGTCAGCCTGCTGCTCAGCAGCGCCCCCACCTGTATGGGGTGAGGCGTGGCTATCACCACTCCCTCATAACGTGTTATGGCATCAGCCATCTCCACGTATGTCTCCGTTATCTCCTTCAGGTACGGAGCCCAGTCAGTAGCTTGGTGAGGCCATGTCAGCATCACCAAGCTCTGTGGTTCCCATTCTGCAGGAAGTCTATTTAGGCTCTTGCTTCGCAAGTGTCTTTACTCCTCTGTCTTTTTCGCACGTGAAGCACGCTTGCGCTTTGGCTTCTCCGTTGCCGTCTCCAGCTTTACGCCAGCCAGTTCCGGGTCTATAAGGATACGTCCGCAATGCTCGCAAACGATGATCTTCTTGTGAATCTTCACGTCGAGCTGGCGCTGTGGCGGAATCTTGTTGAAGCAACCGCCGCAGGCATCACGCTGCACGTAAACGATGCCCAGACCGTTGCGTGCGTTCTTACGTATGCGCTTGAAGCTCTGCAGCAGACGTGTCTCTATCTTCAGTTCCAGGTCCTTAGCCTTAGCTTTGAGGATTTCCTCTTCCTCACGTGTCTCCTGCATTATCTCGTCGAGCTCGCTACGCTTGTCTTCGAGGTCACGCTCGCGGTTGTCTATCTGCTCGTTCACACGTCCGCGGTCTGCCTCGCGGTCCTCTATGCGCTGCTGAGCCTCGCGTATCTTCTTCTGACAGAGCTCTATCTCCAGTGTCTGGAACTCTATCTCCTTCGTCAGGGTGTCATACTCGCGGTTGTTCTTCACCTCGTTGAGCTGCTTGTTGTAGCGCTCCACGCTTGCCTTTGCCTCCTCAATGTCGGCAGTACGCTGTGAGACAGCCTTTGTCAGGTCTTCTATCTCCTGGTTTATTCTCTCCAGACGAACGCTGAGTCCCTCCACTTCGTTTTCGAGGTCCTCCACTTCGAGAGGCAACTCACCGCGAAGTGCGCGCTTCTCGTCAATCTGCGACAGGGTTGTCTGCAACTGGTAGAGGGTTTTCAGTTTCTCTTCTACCGTCAGGTCTTTTGGATCTTTTCTTGCCATAGTTTTCTTTTTTAAAAATTATTGCGTTATTTCGATATTTCGTTATTCCAATATTACAATATTTCGGCTTCTTATCTGACTATTATCGGGTTCGTCACCAGCTCCGTCATGCACGTCCTCACCTCAGGGCATTTCGCCTTTATGATTTCCTCAAGCAGGTTGATGGTGTATTGCTCGCTCTCGTAGTGGCCTATCACCACTATCTGTATCTCCTGCTCATGTCCGAAATACTCGTGGTAGTGCATCTCGCCCGTTAGGAAGGCATCCGCCTGAGCCTCAACAGCTTGCGGAAGCATGAACGAACCAGCGCCGCCACATATCGCAACCCTCTTCACGGGTCGCTGAAGCAGTTCGTTGGTCATAGCCACCTTCACGCCGAAGGTTTCCTTCACCTTATCTATAAAGTCAGCAGCACCCATAGCCTCCGGCAACTGGCATACTATGCCCAGCCCGCCCATGATGCCGTTCACCTCATGTTCGCCGAGAAGCTTCACGCTCTGCATATCTGCGCCCAACCTTCTGGCTATCATATAGTTCACTCCGCCCTCAGCGCTGTCGAGGTTAGTGTGCATTGACACTATCGTGATGTCGTGCCGTATAGCTTTCATCACCGTGCGCTGCACGTAGTCCGCGTCGCTCACCTGCCTCAGTTTGTGGAATATCAGCGGATGGTGCGTAACAATCAGGTTACACCCCTTCTCCACCGCTTCGTCAACTATCTGCTCCGTAGCTTCCAAGCACAACAAAGCCCCTGATACTTCCGCCTCTGTCAATCCTACCTGCAAGCCGGCATTATCAAAGTCTTCTTGCAGGGGCAAAGGCGCGAAACCGTCAAGGGCATCAATTACATCCTTTATTTTCACGCTCTGTGATATGTCTTGTTAATTCGGGTGCAAAGGTACGAAAAAAAAGCGTACTGACAAAATAAAAACACCATTTTTTATGCTTACTCACCGCGTGCGGACGCTAATCAATCGTATGCAGAAGCATAGTTTCCGTATGTAGAGACTATGGTTCCCTGTGCAGAAGCTAAGCTTCTATGTTGAATTCGGTACCGAATTGGACGGATTCGGTACGGAATTGGCTGAATTCGGTACCGAATTCAAAACATCTGTATAACTTGAGGATTGTCAAGCGACAGGCCATGCATCAGAAAAGTTTATCTCTTGACGATACAAAGGTACTGCTTTTTTCCGACATACAAGGGTGTATTGAAGGATAAAAAACTATTAAATATTCTTAAAAACGACAGGACAAATTAACAACTTCCTACCTTAATCTTTCTACTTTCAACTTTTCTTCGTACCTTTGCACTCGCTTTTTTCAAAAGCACCACTGAAACTTCCGATATCCCAATGGGATATTGCGACCTTAAGCCGCAACCGCTGGCGCCGACCAAGTTGCGTATTTTATTCAACATTATTTAAACCAAATTTCAAGAAAATGGATTTAATCAAAGTTGCTGAAGAGGCATTTGCAACAGGCAAGCAGTTCCCCTCTTTCAAGGCTGGTGACACCGTAACTGTTGCTTACAAAATCATCGAGGGTTCAAAGGAGCGTATCCAGCTCTATCGTGGAGTAGTAATCAAGATTTCCGGTCACGGAGACAAGAAGCGCTTCACTGTCCGCAAGATGTCAGGCACCGTAGGCGTTGAGCGTATCTTCCCTATCGAGTCTCCTAACATCGAGAGCATCGAGGTGAACAAGGTCGGCAAGGTGCGTCGCGCCAAGCTCTACTACCTGCGCAACCTCACTGGTAAGAAGGCTCGCATCCAGGAGAAGCGTGTCATCACTGCCAAGGGCGAATAATAGCCCCTCGTTCCGCCCGCCAAGGGGGATGAAGATGAATTTTACAAGGCTAAAAGCAAAAAAAAGGTTCAAACATAGTTTGTTTGGACTTTTTTTTGTACCTTTGCACCAATAATATATATACGCGCGTATGAACATACTCCTTACTGGCGGTGCCGGATATATCGGAAGCCATACCATAATAGAACTTGACAAGGCTGGACACACAGTCGTGGTTGTGGACAACCTGACGAACTCCAACCCCATCGCCCTGCAACGTGTGGCGAAAATCATAGGCAAAGACATACGCTTCTACGAGGCCGACGTGAGAGACAGGGCAGCTATGGAGAAGGTTTTTGCAGAGAACAGTTTCGATGCAGTGATACACTTTGCCGGGCTGAAGGCTGTGGGCGAGAGCTGCGAGAAGCCGCTGGAGTATTACGAGAACAACATGAACGCCACCTTCGTACTGCTTGACGTGATGCGCCGTAACGGTTGCAAGAACATCATCTTCTCGTCGAGCGCCACGGTATATGGCGACCCTGCCATCATCCCTATTACGGAGGAGTGCCCCAAAGGGCACTGCACCAACCCCTACGGTCAGACGAAGTCGATGCTGGAGGAGGTGCTCATGGACGTGCAGAAGGCTGAC
>JAFVBX010000017.1 GCA_017479675.1 Prevotella sp. | reverse complement strand
CCGTCGTTACGCAGTGACTCTGACATGAGGGTGAGCTTAGACTGGTTAGTGCCGTGCACTGGAATACAGGTAGGGTGAATCTGCACGTATGAAGGGTTAGCCATCATGGCACCCTTGCGGTAAGCCTGAATGGCTGCGGTGCAGTTACATCCCATAGCGTTAGTAGAGAGGAAGTAAGCATTGCCGTAACCGCCAGTTGCTATGACAACGGCATTGGCAGAGAATCTTTCGAGCTTACCTGTAACGAGGTTCTTGGCTATGATGCCGCGTGCGTGTCCGTCGATGATTACTACATCCTCCATCTCGTAGCGGGTATAGAGCTTTACCTTGCCTGCCTGTACCTGACGTGAGAGTGAAGAATATGCACCGAGGAGCAGCTGCTGACCTGTCTGACCTTTGGCATAGAAGGTACGTGACACCTGTGCACCGCCGAAAGAACGGTTGGCAAGCATACCGCCGTATTCGCGAGCGAAAGGTACACCCTGCGCTACGCACTGGTCGATGATGTCGTTGCTGACCTCTGCAAGACGGTAAACGTTAGCCTCGCGTGCACGATAGTCGCCGCCTTTTACTGTATCATAGAAGAGGCGATAAACGGAGTCGCCGTCGTTCTGGTAGTTCTTTGCTGCATTGATACCGCCCTGTGCTGCGATAGAGTGAGCACGGCGTGGAGAGTCCTGAATGCAGAAGTTGAGTACGTTGAAGCCCATCTCGCCGAGTGAGGCGGCAGCACTGGCACCTGCCAGACCTGTTCCTACCACGATAACGTCGAGCTTCAGTTTATTCTTTGGGTTAACCAGGCGCTGGTGAGCCTTGTAGTTGGTCCACTTCTCAGCTACTGGTCCCTCTGGTATTCTTGAATTTAATGTTTTTGCCATGATAAGTTCGTTGATTTAAGATTTAACATGTAGCAGTGCAAGCAAGACTGGGAGCACAACCGAAAGCAAATGCCAGCACCACAACGAGGAAGCCGAGCATGAGCAGTGTTACATACACAGCACCTATGATACGCCAACGGTTGAACCATATCTTGCCGTTGACACCCAGCGTCTGCATTGCTGACCAGAAGCCGTGGAACAGGTGGAACCAGATAGCGCAGAGCCAGATGAGGTAGAGCACTATGAATACAGGATTAGAGAAAGTCTCCACTATCCATTCGAAGCCTTCAGCAGGTCCGTGAGCCAGACCTTCCATGCCTACCAGTTCGGCAAACATCATATTGTACCAGAAGTTGTAAAGGTGCAGAATGAGACCGAGCAGAATGATGATACCCAGCACGAGCATGTTCTGACTTGCCCACTCTACTTTCTCTGGTTTCTCCGTTACGGCGTAACGGTCTTTGCCACGCGCTGCCCTGTTCTGGAAATTCAAGATGAAGGCATACACAATATGTATCATCGCCAGACCAGCCAGACCTATCGTAGCCACAACGGCATACCAGTTGGCTCCCAGCAACTCACAAATCATGTTGTAGGCATCCTTAGAGAACAGTGCCACAATATTCATGCAGCAGTGGAACGTAAGGAACAGGATAAGAGCCATGCCCGTAACCGACATGACAACCTTCCTTCCAATTGAAGAATTAATTAACCACATAATGTTTTTGTTGATTTATAATTTATTAATTTATTGATATTTATATACAGTATAAGATATAATCAGCCACAAAATTAAACAAAAAAAACGAAAACACAAAGCAAAGTTATTATAAATTGAAAAAAAATCCTTACTTTTGCACCGAAATTGACACCAAAAGTGTAATTTTGGAATATGAAACTTTACTATGACGTCATAGTGGTAGGAGGCGGCCACGCAGGATGTGAGGCGGCTCACGCATCGGCAATGATGGGTGCCAAGACCTGTCTTGTCACGATGGATATGAACAAGATTGCGCAGATGTCGTGCAATCCTGCCGTCGGCGGCATAGCAAAGGGACAGATAGTGCGCGAGGTGGACGCCCTCGGAGGCGGCATGGGCATCGTCACTGATGCCACGGCGATACAGTTTCGTATGCTCAACAAGTCGAAGGGACCTGCCATGTGGAGCCCACGTGCACAGTGCGACCGAGGCAAATTCATCTGGAAATGGCGCGAGATGCTCGACCAAACGCCAAATCTCGACATTTGGCAAGACCAGGTGGAGGAACTTATTACCGCCCCTACACCATCCCATGAACAAAAAGGCGAGGACTGCAAGGCGAAGGTCACGGGGGTAAAGACCATCTGGGGATGCGAACTGTATGCTCCCTCGGTAGTGATAACGGCAGGCACATTCCTCAACGGACTGATGCACATAGGCAGGAAGATGGTGCAAGGCGGCAGGTGTGCAGAGCCTGCATCGCTCCATCTTACCGAAAGCATCAACGCCCTCGGCATACGCTCCGACAGGATGAAGACGGGCACACCTGTACGCATAGACAAGCGTTCCGTACATTTCGAAGACACTGAGATACAGCCCGGGGAGAAGGTTACGAGCCTCTTTAGCTTCATTAAAGGAAAGTCTGATTGTTCGGATTACTCAGACTCTCCCCTACCCCAACTGCCTTGCTGGACATTCAACACAACCCCCGAATGTCACGAAATACTGAGAAGCGGACTTGCAGACTCACCGCTGTATAACGGACAGATACAGTCAATAGGTCCGCGTTACTGCCCCTCCATCGAGACAAAGCTCGTCACCTTTGCCGACAAAGACCACCATCCGCTGTTCCTCGAACCAGAGGGAACGGACACCAACGAGATGTATCTGAACGGCTTCTCCTCATCACTGCCTATGGAGATACAGTTAGAGGCACTGAAGAAGATACCTGCCCTGCGCGACATCAGGATATACAGACCGGGCTACGCCATAGAATACGACTTCTTTGACCCCACGCAACTCTCCCACTCCTTGATGTCGAAGAAATGCGACGGACTGTTCTTTGCAGGACAAGTCAACGGCACAACAGGCTATGAAGAGGCAGCAGGACAAGGACTCGTCGCAGGCATAAACGCGGCTCTCTGTGCAGGACACGAAGGCAGCTCGCCCGAACTGTCTGCTGCCAACGTCCAGCTGCCAACGTTTACACTCCATAGAGACGAAGCATATATCGGCGTACTCATCGATGACTTGGTGACAAAAGGCGTGGATGAACCCTACCGTATGTTTACGTCGAGGGCAGAATATCGCATACTGTTGCGTCAGGACGATGCCGACGCACGACTGACAGAAAAAGCATACAACATAGGCGTTGCAACAAAGGAACGCTATGACTGGTGGAAAGAGAAGCAGCAGTACGTGGATGAAATCGTGGATTTCTGCAACACTGCCAACGTAAAGCCTAAGCACGTAAATAGCACGTTGGAATCGGCAGGTTCCACTCCGCTGAGCGTTGGTTGCAAGCTACGCGAACTCATCGCACGCCCAGGCATCGGTATATGGACGGTTGCCGACGCACTTCCCAAGCTGAAGGCTATACTAAGCAAAGCACCAAACCGCAACGAAGAAATCGCCGAAACTGCAGAAATACAACTGAAGTATGCCGGATACATAGAACGCGAGAAAGTCACGGCAGAAAAGATGCACCGCCTGGAGAACATCCGCATCAAAGGACACTTTGACTATCCGAAGATGAACGGACTCTCAACCGAGGCACGACAGAAGCTTGTCGCAATAAATCCCGAAACTCTCGCGCAAGCTTCACGCATTCCTGGGGTGTCACCCTCTGACATAAACGTATTGCTCGTACTAATGGGAAGATAACCTTGTTTCACGTGAAACAATAGCGTTTCTTTCTGACTTTACAATAAATGTCGAAAACAGACGATAAAGAGCGACTGGAGCGATTGAAGCAAATAGTTGCCTCAATGCCCGATAAACCCGGTTCTTATCAGTACTATGATAAGGACGGGGTTATTATATATGTAGGCAAAGCAAAGAGTCTGAAGAAGCGCGTGTCATCCTATTTCCATAAGGAAGTTGACAGATACAAGACAAAAGTTCTCGTTTCAAAAATCCACGATATTACATACACCGTAGTAAACAGCGAGGAAGACGCACTTTTATTGGAAAATTCGCTGATAAAGAAGTATAATCCGCGCTACAACATACTGCTGAAAGACGGCAAGACATACCCGTCTATCTGCATCACAAACGAGCCGTTTCCAAGGATATTCAAGACACGTCAAATCAATCGGAAACACGGAACTTTCTACGGACCGTACTCCCATCTGGGGAGTATGTACGCCGTGCTCGACCTCATAAAAAAACTTCTCCATCCGCGCACCTGCCGCTACCCCCTCACAAAAGAGTCGATAGAAGCAGGGAAATATCGCACCTGTCTGGAATACCACATGAAGAACTGCGCAGCTCCTTGCGTAGGGAAGCAGAGCATGGAGGACTATCGCGAAAGCATAATGCAGGCACGCGAGATACTAAAAGGGAACACGCGCGTACTTATAGACCATATATATAAGGAAATGATGAAAGCGTCGGAGGAGATGCGCTTTGAAGATGCCGATGAACTGAAGAAAAAGTATCTGCTTATCGAACAGTTCTGTGCCAAGAGCGAAGTGGTAAGCCACACCATAACCGACGTTGACGTGTTCACCATAGAGAATGCCTCAGACGGTAGTGATAGCACAGCAGGAAGCACCGCCTTCGTCAATTATATGCACGTAAAGAACGGCACGATAAACCAGTCGTTCACCTACGAATACAAGAGAAAGCTCGACGAAAGCAACGAGGACGTGCTCCTTACAGCCATAACGGAGATACGTGACAGGTTCCATTCTACGGCAAAAGAAATCATCGTGCCGTTCGAAATAGACTGGCAGATAGAGAACGCTACCTTCTTTGTTCCGCAGAGAGGTGACAAGCATCACCTCCTGGAACTGTCGCTAATGAACTGCAAGCAGTACCGCATAGACCGCCTGAAGCAGACGGACAAGCTGAACCCCGAACAGAAATATACACGCCTGATGAAGGAACTGCAAGACAAACTGCAGCTACCCAAACTGCCTTACAGGATAGAACTGTTTGACAACTCCAACATATCAGGCTCAGATGCCGTTGCAGGGTGCGTGGTATATAAAGGCATGAAACCATCAAAGAAAGACTACCGCAAATACAACATAAAGACCGTAATAGGACCTGACGACTACGCATCCATGCAGGAAGTGGTAGGACGAAGATATGAGGGGGAGGTAAAAGAAGAACTTCCCGACCTGATAATATGCGACGGCGGCATAGGACAGATGCACTGCGTGCAGGAAGTGGTAGCTGGCGAACTGGGGCTGGACATTCCCATCGCCGGACTGGCAAAGAACGACAAGCACCGTACGCAGGAACTACTGTACCTGAAACCCCTAAATGTTTCACGTGAAACAAGAAAAATTGACACACCATTTTCTCCCCTCGACTACGATTGCGTCACCATTCAACTCAAGCCCGAGAGCGAGTTGTTCCACGTGCTTACGCAGATGCAGGATGAGGTTCACAGGTTTGCAATAACCTTCCACCGCGACAAGCGCAGCAAGCACGCTCTACACAGCGAACTTGATGACATAAAAGGCATCGGTCCGAAAGCAAAAGACGCGCTGCTAAAGTCGTTCAAGAGCGTGAAAAAGTTGCGCGAAAAAGCAAATTCGGAGGAAGGAAAACAGGAGATAATTTCCGTTTTGGGAAACTCCAAAGGCAATATCATTATAGAGTATTTTTCATCGAAGGAAAAGGAGTAAGGAATAAAGTTTAAAGAATAAAATATAAAGATTAGGTATGGAAGAACTTAAAAACATCATTGCAAAAGCATCTGAGAACGACACCGTAGAGGTAAAGAAATTTCTCTTTGGAAGCATAGAATACACCACTCTGAAATGCACCGACAGCGAGCAGAGCGTGATGGCGTTTGTGGAACAGGTAAACCGATGGGACAATGAGCGTCCCGACCTGCCCCACCCTGCCACCATCTGCGTGTATCCGTGCTTTGCCGACGTGGTGAACCAGACACTGGAAGTGGAGGGTGTGGAGATAGCTTGCGTGAGCGGTGCGTTCCCCTCATCACAGACGTTTCCTGAGATAAAGATTGCAGAGACGGCGCTGGCAATAAAGGACGGCGCAACAGAGATCGACATGGTGATGCCCGTAGGCAAATTTCTTGCTGGCGACGAAGAGGGCGTGATGGACGAGATACGCGAGATGAAGGCATGCTGCGGCGACGGCGTGGCACTGAAAGTGATACTCGAAACGGGCTGTCTGAAGACCGCCGAGAACATCCGCAAGGCATCGTTCCTTGCCATGAACGCAGGGGCTGACTACATCAAGACGAGCACCGGAAAGGAAAAGGTTTCGGCAACACCAGAGGCAGCCTACGTGATGTGCCAGTGCATCAAGGAATACTACGAAAAGGAAGGTCGCATGGTGGGCTTCAAACCTGCCGGCGGCATCAACTCAAGCATGGATGCCATCATCTACTACACCATAGTAAAAGAGGTGCTGGGCGAGCAGTGGCTGAACAACAAAATGTTCCGTTTAGGCACCTCGCGACTGGCAGAAATACTCATTTCCGAGATAGGCTAAAAAGGGTGTCAGAACCTGCTGAAAAACAAGGGGTTAGGAAAAGCTATCCTTTAGGGTAGGAAAAGCATACCTTTTAGGGGCTTAAAGGATACCTTTTAGGGGCTAAAAGCTATCCTTTTCCTATAGGGTGCGTTCGATGCAATAATCGAGGTAGGCTGTGAGGCTCTTTTTTATGGCTTCATTGCCTACTTTTTCTTCTATAAAAAGTGAGGCTTCCTGGTGGAGCTGGCGCATAACATTTTCAGCATATTCTATGCCGCCGTTGTCCTTTGTGAAAGCTATGAGGCTGGCTATCTCCTCACGTGTCGCCTCGCGTGCCTTTACACGCTGCGCTATGACCATCATAGCATCATCCTTCGCCTGCGTAAGGGCATGGATGACGGGCAGGGTAAGCTTTCCCTCTGCCATGTCGTTTCCTGTCGGCTTACCTATCTTTTCTGAGTCAAAATAGTCGAAAATATCGTCGCGAATCTGGAATATAGTACCCAGTTTATGACCGAACGAGCGTGCTGCCTCCACGTACTCCTCCGACGCTCCGACAGACATGGCACTCATGGCGCAGCATGCTTCGAAGAGTGCTGCCGTCTTTTGACCTATGACGGCGAAGTAGTCGTCCTCGCTGATGCCCTCCGAAGCATTGCTCGTCAGCTGCAGTATCTCGCCGTTAGAGAGCGTCTGTCCCAGTTCCGAGAGGCACCTTACTATCCTCGTGTCGTCAGTCTGTGCCACGTTGAGCAACGCCGTTGACAGGATATAGTCGCCTATGAGCACCGCCATCTGGTTGTCGTAGATGCTGTTCAGGCTGTTTTGTCCGCGACGTTTGTCAGCCTCATCCACCACGTCATCGTGCACCAGCGATGCAGTATGAAGCAGTTCCAATCCCACACCGGCACGGTAGGTCTCTGGGGTGACAGCGCCACAGTTCTTCGCTATGAGCAGGGTGAGCATGGGACGCATACGTTTTCCCGTGCGCTGAAGGATATACTGCAGAGCCTGTTGCAACGTGCCGTCAGCATGGCTCAACGACTCCTGAAACAGTCTGTCAAACTGCTCCAACTCCTCTTCTATCGGTCTCCGTATTTCAGATATATAGTCGCGCATAGTGAAAATACGTTTGCAAAATTACAAAAAAAGTTTGGGAAAATACTATCGAACAAATGATATTTGAAAAATTATTTGTAATTTTGAAGCCGAATAACAAAACGAAAGAAACTGAACACTATCCTCCTGACAATATGAAAAAGATATTCCTCATCGATGCCTACGCCATCATCTACCGCAGCTACTACGCGCTGATACGTGCGCCACGCATCAACTCAAAAGGTCTTAACACGAGTGCCATAATGGGTTTCCTCAACACCCTCAACGAGGTGATACAGAAACAGAAGCCCACACACCTCGCCGTAGCCTTCGACCACGGCAAGACTTTCCGCCACGAAGCGTTCAGCGAATATAAGGCACAGCGCGAGGCAACACCCGAGGACATACGCGCCAGCATACCTATAATAAAGGAAATACTGGAGGCTTACAACATCCCCATACTGCAAGTGGACGGCTACGAGGCGGACGACATCATAGGCACGGTGGCAAAGATGGCTGAGAACGATGGAATGGACGTTTTCATGCTCACACCCGACAAAGACTACGCACAGCTCGTTACGGACAAGATACATATGTTCCGACCGCGCCACGGAGGCGGCTATGAGGACATGGGGCCAAAGGAGGTGTGCGAGAAATACGGCATCGACTCCACCGACAAGGTGATAGACCTCCTCGGACTGATGGGCGATGCCAGCGACAACTATCAGGGTTGCCCCGGCGTAGGCGAGAAGACTGCCGTGAAACTCATCATGGAGTTTGGCAGCATCGAGGGACTGCTCTCACGCACCTCGGAGCTGAAAGGCAAGATGAAGGAGAAGGTGGAAGGTGCGGTTGACGACATACGACTGTCAAAATATCTCGCCACCATCCGACAGGATGTTCCCATCGACGTGACACTCGACAGCATGAGTGTGCAAAATCCCGATGAGGAAAAACTCAGCAAGATTTTTGAGGAACTGGAGTTCAAACAGTTCGCAGAGAAACTTTTGGGCAGAAATTCTACAAATGCAAACAAACCTGTCCAAAAGCAAAAAACTGTTAATTCCCAGCCTTCGCTATTTGGCGATTTCTTTGACGAGGGGTCAGAAATTTCTGAAAATTCAATTCTCGAAGCGCCAAAAACAAGCAATATCGACGTGCAAACTGTTGAAAATGAAGACGAAATCCAAAATGTTTGCCAACAATTTGCAACAAAGCAAAATTTCGCTTTTGACGTAAACGCCTCGTCGCAGGTGGGAATAGACGCGGAACTGCTCGGACTGAGCCTCGCAGAGAACGAGGACAAGGCGATATACATCAAACTGCCCCCTACCCCATCGGAAAAAGAAAAACTGATGGCACATATAAAAAAGGTGTTCAGCAATGCACAGGCAACGATGGTTGTGCAAAACGCGAAACTCGCCATCGAGGTGTTGCAGAAGCATGGTATCACACCCGAAGGAAAACTGTGGGACACCATGATAGCCCATTACCTTATCAACCCCGACCTGCATCACAACAAAGAATACATGGCGGAGGTGTTTTCCCCCGACCGTGCGGCAAAGGTGTTTGGACAGAAAGAGCCCCTTGAACAACAGCTAAAGGCATCGAACATGGAACGGCTGTTCACGGAAGTGGAGATGCCGCTGGTGCCTGTACTTGCCGAAATGGAGATGAACGGCGTGGTGCTCGACACGAAAGAGCTGGCACGAGTGCAACAGGAAATGAACGAGCGAGCCAACCAGATAGAACGCGAGATATATGAGCTGGCTGGCGAGAGCTTCAACATAGCATCGCCAAAGCAGGTTGGCGACATACTCTTCGGCAAGATGCAGATAATGGAAAAGCCGAAAAAGACCAAGACGGGACAATACGTAACGTCAGAAGAGGTGCTGCAACAGCTGCGCCCAAAGAACCCCATCGTGGGCAAGATACTCGACCACCGCGCCCTGAAGAAGCTGCTCGGCACATACGTGGAGGCACTGCCACGACTGGTAAACCCAAGGACGGGACACGTGCATACATCGTTCAACCAGTGCGTTACGGCAACGGGCAGGCTCTCTTCCAGCGACCCCAACCTGCAAAACATACCCGTGCGCACGGAGGACGGCAAGGAGATACGCCGCTGCTTCATACCCGAACCGGGCGAAGAGTTCTTCTCATGCGACTACAGTCAGGTGGAACTGCGCATCATGGCGAGCCTCAGCGGCGACAGACACATGATAGAAGCATTCAAGAGCGGCTACGACATCCATGCTGCAACGTCGGCAAAGATATTCCACAAGGCAATAGAAGACGTGACGAAAGACGAGCGACGCAAGGCTAAGAGTGCCAATTTCGGCATCATATACGGCATCTCCGCCTTCGGTCTGGCACAGGGGTTGGATATTGACCGCCGCGAGGCAAAAGAACTGATAGACGGCTATTTCGAGTCGTTCCCAGAGGTGCAGCAGTTCATAGAGAAATGTAAGGAAGAGGCAAGGCAAAAGGGCTACGCCGAAACAATCATGGGGCGCCGCCGCTATCTGCCCGACATCAACTCAAAGAACGGCACCGTGCGCGCCTTTGCAGAGCGCAACGCCGTCAATGCACCCATACAAGGCACCGCCGCCGACATAATGAAAGTGGCGATGATACGCGTATGGCAACGCCTTAAAGCTGAGGGACTTAAAACGAAACTCATCCTCCAGGTGCACGACGAACTAAACTTCTCCGTGCCACCGGCAGAGCGCGAACAGGTGGAACGCATCGTCACCGAAGAGATGCAGTCAGCCTGCCGCCTCGCCGTTCCCCTCGTTGCCGACGGCGGATGGGGCACCAACTGGCTGGAAGCGCATTGACAGTTCATAGTTCATAGTTCAAAGTTCATAGTTATTCTTTATCTCGCCTGCAATTTGAGCACTATCACGGCAAAGGACATAACGGAATATATGATGTCGCTGCGCAACGAGAGACAGCGGCAGAATCTCATGCGCTTCTCACTAACCGCTACCACGAGATACGTCTCTGCGGACTGCTCATCATGGTTAACAAGTTTGAAAGGCTGTCAACGAAAAAGCAGCTTAACGACGAGGCTGCGATACGCTTGCGCGACGAGATAGTGAGGCTCTACCTACGCTATGCCGATAATGCCAACAACTGGGACTTGGTTGATTTATCAGCACCGAAAATAATAGGCAGATGGCTGATGATACCCTCTATGCTGGGTGACAAGCAAATCCACATTCATCAAGGCGCGAATCTTCGGAGAGCCATTCCATGT
>JAFVBX010000095.1 GCA_017479675.1 Prevotella sp. | reverse complement strand
TCTGAAGTCGTTTTATGCTTCGGTGGAGTGTGTGGACAGGGGGCTCGACCCGCTGACCACCAACCTCGTGGTGGCTGATGCGAGCCGTACGGAGAAGACTATATGCCTGGCTGTCTCGCCTTCGCTGAAGGCATACGGCATTGGGGGACGCGCAAGGTTGTTTGAGGTGGTGCAGAGGGTGAGAGAGATAAACTATGAACGCAAAAGGAGGGCTGGAGGGAGAACGACAGGCAAGTCGTGGAACGACACGGAGCTGAGAGCCGACCAGAGCCTCGAAATGGATTACATAGCGGCTCCGCCACGCATGGCGCACTATATGGAGGTGAGCACACAGGCGTATAGGACATACCTGAAGTACATAGCGCCAGAGGACATACACGTATATAGCATCGACGAGGTGTTTATGGACGTGACGGCTTATTTGGGCACGTACAAGATGACGGCTCACGAGCTTGCGATAAAGATGATACGCGAGGTGCTCGCCAATACTGGCATCACGGCAACGGCAGGCATAGGCACCAACATGTATCTTGCCAAAGTGGCGATGGACATCATGGCGAAGAAAGCGCCTGCCGACAAGGACGGCGTGCGCATAGCGGAACTGGACGAGATGAGCTACAGACGGCAGCTGTGGGACTATCGCCCCTTGACAAAGTTCTGGCGTGTGGGGCATGGCATAGGCGAGAAACTTGCCATCTACGGCATAGACACGATGGGAAAGCTGGCACGATTCTCCATGAACAACGAGGAGGTGCTCTACAGGCTCTTCGGCGTGAACGCAGAGCTGCTGATAGACCATGCGTGGGGATGGGAGCCGTGCACGATGGAGGCAGTGAAGACGTATGTGCCTGAGACGAACTCGTTTAGCAACGGACAGGTGCTGCAAGAACCTTACACATTCAAGAAAGCACGGGTGGTGATACAGGAGATGGCTGACCAAATGGCGCTCAAGCTTGTGGCGAAGCGGCTGGTGACGGACCAGATAGTAATAACCGTAGGCTATGACCGCGAAAGCCTGACAAGCCCAGAGGTCAGCGCAAGGTACAAGGGAGAGACGGCAACGGACCACTACGGACGGAGAGTGCCCAAGCATGCCAACGGCACGGCAAACCTGCCTCGCAAGACGTCTTCATCGAGGATGATACTGGAGGCTACGGCAAAGCTCTTTGACAGCATAGTAAACAAAGACCTACTGGTGCGCAGGCTCAACCTGACGGTAAACCACGTGGTAAGCGAGGCATCGCTGACGAAGGACAACGTGCCGCGACAGCTGGACCTCTTTACGGACTATGAGGCTCTGGAGAAGAAGGAAAGGGAGGAACAGGAGGCTCTCGACAAAGAGCGCAGGATGCAGGAGGCTCAGCTGGCTATAAAGCGAAGGTATGGCAAAAACGCCATACTGAAAGGACTGAACTTTGAAGAGGGAGCAACAGCAAAGGAACGAAACAAACAAATAGGAGGACACAAGGCATGACACACGAATATGACGACATAATAGACCTGCCACACTATGAACCGCAGAAACATAAAAGGATGACGATGGAGAGCCGTGCAGCACAGTTTGCGCCCTTTGCCGCGTTGACAGGCTATCATGCGGCAATCAGGGAAACGGCACGACAGGCGCAGGAACAAACGGAGGACTAAAAAAGCCATAAGGGACCGTTGCCCTTGCCTATGCGGAGGTTCCTGCCGCCTGAGATACCTTTGTCTATTACTTGTTTTGCCTTGCGCACGGCTTCTGTAATGCTTTCGCCCATAGCAAGATAGCAGGCGATGGCACTCGAAAGCGTACAGCCCGTGCCGTGAAGATTGGAAGTCTCGATGCGTGGAGAGGTGAAGCGTTCCACCTTGCCCTCTGGAAGATAGAGCGTATCTGTCATGTCGCCACCATCGGCATGACCGCCCTTGACGAGCACGGCACCACTATTATCCACCTTGCAGGAGAATTTCATAAGGACATCGTGCTCGGGGATGTTAGGCGTTACGAGGGTGCAGAGGGGTATGAGGTTTTCGATGATATAGTCAAGGCTGTCCTCGTCCATCAACCTGCGTCCGCTGGTGGAAACCATGACAGGGTCGTAAATGACAGGACACATCCACCCCATCTCTCCCCAAGGTAGAGAGCTTTTCAGCGTTTCGACAATGACCTCGGCAACTTCGCGGTTTGGTATCATACCTATCTTTATGGCACTGACGTCAAGGTCGGAGAGCACAGAGGCTATCTGGCTCTTGACTACCGAGGCAGGCACAGGCATCACGTCCTGCACCCCAAGGGTATTCTGCGAGGTGATTGCCGTGATGACCGTAGCACCATAACAGCCAAGAGAGGTTATGGTCTTCAGGTCTTGCTGAATACCTGCACCTGCTGAGCTGTCGCTACCTGCTATGGAAAGAACTGTCTTCAATTATGAATTATGAGTTATGAGTTATGATTGTGAATTTTCCAGGCATCGCCAAGAATCATGGCTCCGCCAAATCCCATTTGCTCCACCTCGCTCAGTCTGTCGAACGTGATGCCGCCAAGGGCAAACACCTTGTGGTCGATGATGCCCAGCCTTACGGCTTCCGATATTTGTTCAGATGTGAAAGCAGACTTGTAGCCCATCTTCGATATACTATCGAAGATGGGTGAAAGAGACAGGTAGGAGCACTTCGGCTTCCAGTCTACGACTTCGTTCAGGGTATGGCAAGAGCGGCTGACGGAGCCTTGCCATCCTTCGGGTGGCAAGGGATTGCGGCTGTTGAGGTGGATGCCATAGAGTTTGTATCTGACGGCAAGGTGGTGGTGGTCATGGAGCACCAACCTATGATGCAGTTCAGAAGGGACAGCATCGATAAGCCCTGCCACCTGCTCAGCGGTACTATCAGGCTTGCGGATGTGCACAAGGTCAACGCCACGCTCCGTCAAGAGCCTGACTATCTGTCCTGCTTCGTCCTCGAAGAAAAAAGGTTGCGTTATGACGATGACCATGAACATTCCACTTACCTGAAACTACTTGAACAAATCAAACGAAGCATCCCAATCCTTCCAGACAGGTTCGCGACCAAGTTCCTTCAGGCGACGGTTTATCTCCTTTGCTGTGCGGTCGTCGCTGACGGTAAACTGTTCGAGAGCCTGCGGATAGGTGTAGTAGCCACCTGGGTTGACCTTGGACTCGGCAGACATGGTGGTGACACCCAGAGTGCACATATTGTCGCGGATAAACTGCGGCTCACGGGTGGAGTAAGATATATCGACATCATGGTCGAAGATACGCATGGCGAATGTCACCTGAGCAAGTTCACGGTCGGTAACGAAGCAGTTGGGCTGGAAGCCCTCATTCTGTGCAGGGCGCATACGTGGGAAGTTTACCGAATACTTGGTCTTCCAGTAGTGCTTCTGGAGATAACGTAGATGGTGAGCCATCATCACAACGTCGGTACGCCACTCCTTCTCAAGTCCCAACAGGGCTCCCATGCCGATAGAGTGAACGCCAGCCTGTCCCATGCGGTCGAAACCATTTACACGCCATTCGAACTTGCTCTTCATGCCGGCAGGATGGTAGAGTTTGTAGTTCTCGCGGTGGTAGGTCTCCTGAAAACAGATGACACCGTTAAGTCCGTGCTTGGTGAGCTCGTAGTATTCCTCTGTCTTGAGAGGCATCACCTCTATTTTGATGTTCGAGAAGTATTTCTTTGCTATGTCGATAGCCTTGGCAAGATAAGGCACGCCAGCCTTGGCTGGGTTCTCACCCGTCACGAGAAGTATGTTCTCAAATGGGGCAAGTTTCTTTATTGCCTTGTACTCATCCTCTATCTGTTCGGGAGTAAGGATGGTACGCGCCATGGGGTTGCTGCGATGGAAACCGCAATAGACGCATGAATTGGAACAGGAATTGGTGATATAGAGCGGAATGAACATTGACATGGTGCGACCAAAGCGCTCCTCGGTATATTTGCGCGACAGACGTGCCATCTGCTCAAGATAAGGCTCGGCAGCAGGTGATATCATCGCCATAAAGTCGTTTACGTCGCAATGTTCCTTGGCAAGGGCACGACGTACGTCTAAATCGGTCATATGAGCTATGCGCTCTGTGGTGTCATCCCAACTAATCTTTAATAATTCGTCTGAAAACACGATGCTATTTTTTATTATGAATTATGAATTGTGAGTTATGAATTAAGAGATATAATGTAGCTCTGCATTGTACGCAAATCAATAGTCCAGAGGCGGTCAATGAGTGGAGTGCCATAGCCGCAGATGAGTTGCAGCACCTGACCAGCCTCAACACTACCAACCACAGCAGGGGTGACACCTACCACAGCCTTGCCTGGATGGGGCATAGAGCGGGCATCGTCCTCATTTATGAGGGTACGGTAAGTTGCCTTACCATTACACAGCACGCTCACCTGACCGTCAAGTCCGTTGATGGCACCATATACATAGGGTTTGTTCTGACTTTGGCAGGCATCGCTGATGGCGAAGCGTGCAGCGAAGTTGTCCGTACCATCCACTACGATGTCATAATGTGAGATAATATCCTCAGCATTGTCGGCTGTCAGCATACACTGGTAGGTTTCGATATGTATGTCGCCATTCTGCGCCATGAGTCTGCGTTTTGCGGACTCGACCTTCGGCTGACCGACCTCACTTTCAGTATAGAGCACCTGACGGTGGAGGTTGGTGAGACTCACCACATCGTTGTCAACCAAGCCGAGCGTGCCGACACCAGCACCAGCGAGATAGGTAGCGATGGGCGACCCCAATCCCCCTACCCCGACAAGCAACACCTTGGACTTGGCAAGAAGAGCCTGGCCCCTCTCGCCTATCTCGGGCATGATGATTTGACGCTGGTATCTACAGTTTGCGGAGGTCATGAGTCAGTTTGGCTGCACAGAAATTAGGTCCGCACATGGTGCAATACTCCCCATCGACATGACCAGCCTCTTCGAAATACTGCAATGAGCGCTCAGGGTCAAGTGACAGGTGGAACTGGTCGCGCCAACGGAAGTCAAAACGTGCCTTTGAGAGGGCATCGTCACGAATAGTGGCACCCGGATGTCCCTTGGCAAGGTCGGCAGCATGGGCAGCAATCTTGTATGTCACCACACCCACGCGTACATCTTCTTTATTAGGGAGTGCAAGGTGCTCCTTAGGAGTGACATAGCAAAGCATTGCCGTGCCGAGCCATGCTATCTGTGCACCGCCGATGGCACTGGTGATATGGTCGTAACCTGGGGCGATGTCGGTAACTATAGGTCCGAGAGTATAGAACGGCGCCTCATGGCAATGGTCAAGCTGACGCTCCATGTTCTCCCTGATTTTCTGCATAGGCACATGACCAGGTCCCTCGATGAATGCCTGAACGTTCTTAGCCCACGCACGTGTGACGAGTTCGCCCATAGTATCGAGTTCAGCAAACTGCGCGGCATCATTGGCATCAGCGGTGCAGCCAGGACGAAGTCCGTCACCAAGGGAGAGGGCTACGTCGTATTGTGCTACGATGTCGCAGATGTCATCAAAGTGCTCATAGAGGAAAGACTCCTTGTCGTGGATGAGACACCACTTACTCATGATGCTGCCGCCACGACTGACGATGCCGCAAAGGCGTGAGTCGGCAAGGTGCACATTCTGACGACGAATGCCTGCATGTATGGTAAAGTAATCCACTCCCTGCTCGCATTGTTCGATGAGCGTGTCCTTGTATATCTCCCACGTAAGGTCCTCCACCTTTCCGTCAACTTTCTCAAGAGCCTGATAAATAGGTACTGTGCCAACAGGAACAGGACAGTTGCGCACTATCCATTCGCGTGTCTCGTGGATATTGGCGCCAGTGGAGAGGTCCATCAGCGTGTCACCACCCCACTTGCATGACCACACAGCTTTGTCAACCTCTTCCTCGATAGAAGAGGTAGTGGCAGAATTGCCGATATTGGTGTTTATCTTTACAAGGAAGTTGCGACCGATAATCATCGGCTCGCTCTCTGGATGGTTGATATTGGCAGGCAGCACAGCACGACCGCGTGCTATCTCATCACGCACAAACTCTGGAGTAATGTGGGTCTTGATGCCCAGTTCCTCGCAGTTCATGTTCTCGCGGATAGCCACATACTCCATCTCTGGCGTAATGATGCCAGCCTTAGCGTATGCCATCTGTGTTATCGCCTTACCCTTCTGGGCACGACGAGGCAGTTGGAGGTGCTCGAAACGAAGACTGTCGAGCGAGTGGTCAGCAAGACGTTGTTTGCCGTAGTCGCTGGTAACCTCAGGAAGTTGTTCGGTATCGTTACGGTCAAGAATCCACTGCTCCCTGATACGTGGCAACCCCTTTTTGAGGTCAATCTCTATGTTAGAGTCAGAGAACGGACCGCTGGTATCGTAGATATATACTGGAGCGTTAGGCTCTGTGTGGGGCACACCGTTTTTGTCCTTTGTCACAGTAGGTGTAAGGTTTACCTTAGTCATTCCAACCTTCAGAAAAGGAAACAGCTTGCCCTGCATGTATGCTTTTTCACGCTTTGCGTATGCTTTATTGTCTTGTGGCATAGTTATTCTTATTATTCTGAATACTCTGATTAATTTAAGAAAGCTGTCAGCGGACTTGAAGCCTCAGCACTATCACTAATGG
>JAFVBX010000094.1 GCA_017479675.1 Prevotella sp. | reverse complement strand
TTTATTAAAGAGTGGAAGAATCGTTTTGGATAATCATTATAAGGAGGATAAAGAAATGGAGAAAATCAAGAATCTTTGGTTCGATGGTAACCGTATTTATATGAGAACGAAGGAGGGGAGGGTGATGAGCCGTCCGCTGGAAGCCTATCCGGAATTGATGGAAGCAACGACAGAACAGCGTAATGATTTTTCTATTGATGAGGATGGTGAGGCCATCCGTTGGGAGCAGCTTGATGCGGACATGCATATTTCCAGTTTCTACGAGACGGCAGAGCCAGATACTCAGAATGAGGTGATGGCCCTTTTCAAGCGCTTTCCTTGGTTGAACGTCTCAGAGGTAGCGCGGTATATGGGCATCAACAAATGTCTTCTTGCCCGTTATATCTATGGAATTTCAAAGCCCAGCGACACAAGGCTGAAGCAAATTAAGGATGTGCTCCACACCTTCGGCATGGAATTGCAAAGTGCGTAAGAGGAACAAAGGGGGGCAGCACCATACGGCGCTGCCCCCTCGCTGTGTTTCTGAAAATGCCGCGTAATATTTGGTGGTTTCAAGAATAATGTGTATATTTGCACCCAGAAATAAACATAGATGATATGGAAGTGCTAAAAAAAACTCGCGAGGAAGTTCGTGCTGCGTTCAAGGAATACATGCACGAAAAGAGTAAAGAAAACGAGGCCGCACAAATAAGGCTTCAGTTGTATAAGCAAAAAAGACTGGCAGGGGGCATCTGATACGATGCTCCTGCCTGTCCTAAGTTTTTGTGTCGATGAAAAATCTAATATTGGAAAACATCAATTCCAAAGCACCTTATCAGGTGATGCAAATGGAAGGATACCCGCACCTGTTCTATTTTTCATACAGACTTTGAGGTTGATTATGAGATTAGCATTAAGCCCAATGATGCCTTTGTGAGAGATGGTGCCTATACGCTGGATATACACAATATATGGAATCAAGTGTCTCCTGGTGATGCAAAACTTAGGCTGACCATCATGGCTATTATTGAAGAATTTTTTAATCGCAATAACGATGTACTGCTATATATAACGGAAACAGAAGACGGGAAACAATCGTTTCGTGACCGTCTTTTTGTACGTTGGTTCCACATGTACGAAAATCACGAACAGTTTTTCATTAAAACTGCAGAAGGAAAAATGGATGGTCAGATGAACTTCATGGCTATCATATCACGTAAGGATAACCCCAGATTGGAGCAAGCTGTCAGAGAGTTCGAGGAAACAGTGATGTTTTTGTTTGACTAAACAGCAATCAGGGGGGGAGCAGTACCATACGGCGCTGCCCCCTCGCTGTGTTTCTGAAAATGCCGATAAAAACTCTCTACATGCAATTTTAATTTTGATGTTTTATCTGTCACCTTCGGTTATTATGCTGTAAGTCAGATTGTTAAGCGGTGACAGATAGGATGACAGGTGACAGGTAAAACAGGAAAAAGAAGCAGTCTGTATTGGACCCTGAAGCAGCCTATATTGGACCCTGAAGCAGGCTGGATGAGACCCTGAAGCAGGCTATATTGGGTTCTCAAACAGGCTGGATTGGGTTCTCAAACAGGCTGGATTGGGTTCTAAGACAGGCTGCCTGAGGGTCTGAAACAGCCTCAAGGCGGCAGCTACTCCCCTCCCTTGTAGGGGAGGGGCAGGGGTGGGTCAGTAACTTCCACAATAAGAAAGAAGTTTGAAGTTTAAATTTGATAATACTGCCCCCACCCCTACCCCTCCCCTACAAGGGAGAGGAGCAACCTCCCCAACCCCTCCAGGGGAGGGGCTTGCTAAACGGAGAAAACGAGGATAGGCAAGGCGGTAGCCACTCCCCTCCCTTGTAACGGAACAGATGGAACAGATGTTTTCTAAGACTTTCTACGCGTACGTGCGCACATGTGTACGCGCAATAGATTCTTCTGAATATATCTGTTCCATCTGTTCCTCTGTTCCACAATAACAGTATTCTGAAACAGCCTACCCGTCATCTCGTCACACCAGGGCAGAGAATATAACATTGGACAGAAGGACAGTACATTTTATAAAAGTCTATCGCGTACGTATAATATTATATTAACACGCACGCACACGTACGCAGGAGGTATTTTTTGCAAATACTACTGTCCTACTGTCCTTAACCTGCATTATGCCCGTAAGGAGGGTATGACGTTGAATGCTTTTATTAAGGAGGCATTGGAGCAGAAGGTGGAAGCTGCGGTTGCCATGTGACTGCTTGTCCAATCCTTAAATCCCAGAATCCTTAGAAAAGATAATCCTTGGAGTATCGTTCTGTCGCCGAACGGTTAATATGTAAACTGTTCGGTGACATGCTTTGTGTGTACTTTCACCACTTATTCCGTATCTTTGCACGCTCTTTTATGCCTGACAATGTTAATTAACTAATTTATTATAACTAACTTTATGAGAAAACTAAAACTATTAATGGCTACCCTCGCTATGATAGTGGGGGGGGGTAAATTGTGCTTGGGCACAAGGTACAGTGGACAAGACTTCTGCTGTAGCTGCATGGTCTGGTGGTAACTACACGAGTGCCACAGACGGAATTGCTCTTATTGAGAATTATGTTACTAACACCACCTCAACAGGTAACATTTTCGAGCAAACAGTATCAGGTTTGGATCAAGGCTACTACAAAGTAACACTTTATGCCAATGCCATCTACACCCCGGAGCGTGGCTTTTCATCTGATGCTTCTGATTTTGACTCAGACAGAGTGTTTATTTTTGCAACAGGTAATGGAACAACCAAAAAGACTGCTGTACCCATAAAATATGGTATCATTACAACAGGATCTGAGACATTCACTGTGAATGCCTATGTCGGTTCTGACGGTAATCTGACCATAGGAATGGTAAAAGAAAAGGTTGGTACCAACTGGCACTCTATAGCAACGAAAAGCCTTGTATATTATGGTAATGATTTAACTGCTATCAAGGCTGAACTAAACACGGAAATTTCTACAGCAAATGCTTTATCTATTGCTGCCACTGAGACAGAAACTTTTAGCGCAGCAATAGCTATGGCACAAAATGTTTATGATAGCTCAACCGCTACTTTCGACGAGGTTGATGCTGCCATCACTACGTTGAAGATTGCAGAAAAATATGCGCAAGGTGGTTTTTCAAGTGCTACACTTAATAACCCTGTGCTTACCTCTTTTGTTGTGAATGGTGATTTCACCAGTTTCACTGATAACTGGCCAGATGACGGTTGGTATACAACGGCTGGTGTTGGCAATCATGGCCAAATGACTGAAGGAGATGAGAAGGCTTGGGAAAACTATTCTTGGGGAAATGAAAAGCTGAGTGGAAAGATGTATTTCCGCATGACTGACATTCCCAATGGAGCATATTCTGTGTCAATTGATGGCTTTAGCCGCACAGCTTCATCAACCTATGTTTATGCAAACAAGGAACGCGTCTATCTTTCGGCAAATGAAACCTATGAAACTAAGGTTATTCCCGTCATTGTCAAAAATAACATTCTGGAGGTAGGAGAATATTCTGGTAAGATTGACTGGATGAAGATTAAGAAAGTATCTGTATCATATACAGGCGATCCTCTTGCTTCATACAAGAACACCATCAAGAGCCTGATTGAGACTGGCGAGGGACTTGATATAACTGGCATACCTTCAAGCGTTTCTGAGGCTATGAGCAATGATATCAACACTTACAAAAATGTTTACAATACATATACAGAGGAAGAGCAGTGTACTGCTGCAGTTGCTGCATTGCAAACTTCTGTTCAGAAGGCACAGGCTTATGTCGCTGCTAAGGCTGTAGTGGATAAGATGAATACTCTTATTGAAAACAACAATCTTTACACTACCAGTGCTTACGACACATTCTGCGCTTATATCACTAAGTTTAACAATGCCGAATACACAACTGAGGAAGCAAATGCTCTTAATGGGGTTGTTTTCGGTACAGGCTGGCGTAGCACTGCTGCCGTTGATGACTTCCTTATCAGTGCATGGGATGTGACCCCCCGCGATTGGGATTCATACCACGTGAACACATGGTCAACCATAAATGACTCTGGTAACCCTAATTTGGTGGTACCTTGCATTGAGTACTGGATTGGTGACCAAGAGACTCTGGCTGACAAGGTTATGACTGCTACCTTGAATGGTTTTACCGCTGGCGCAGAATATAAGGTTACCGCTACTGTCTGCCTTGGCGTAAACACTGGTGTTGACGCTTCAACAGTTCCCACTGGTATTTCTCTACAGTTAAATGACGGTGATGCTACTAGCGTATGCACGGGCAGTCGCATCAACGAGACTCGTTTCTATGAAGGTACTTTTGAGGCAAAAGGCATGATTGGTGTGGATGGTAAGTTGAATGTCAAATTCAACGTCGCTTCTACCAATGTCAGCTGGATGACTTTCCGCAATGTGAAGTATGTGAAGATTTCCGATGCAGCAGTTCCAACACAGGAAGATTTAGATAATCTTGACACAGCTATCGGTACAGCGGAGGCTAAGACACTAGGTTTCGAGACAGGTGAATATGCTCCTTACGAGAATGTAGAAGCCCTTGAGGCTTTGGCTACTGCTAAAGGCGTAAAGGATAACCAAAGCAATTCTAAACTCTCTGTTACATGGGCCACATCGGCTTTGAATGGAGCTACTTGGACTCCTAATAGTGAAGAGGTAAATGCTATAGGTGGAGGTAATCTTATGAGTCATTTCGAATACAATGGAACTTATGACATTCCTAATGGCTGGTCGAATACTGGTTACAATACACGTATAGTAGGTAATAATGAAAGTCCTGCCTCAGATAATCCTGGATTGAAAGGAACAACGAATAATCGTGCTTTGCTTGTTAAATACAGTACATCATACGGAGATGTTAATGGCTATACACTTCCTTTGGAAGCCAATACCACCTATAAGTTCTCGTTTGTTTATGGCCTCTGGAATGAAGATGGTCAAATAACGAAAGGCTTGACGATGACAGCACCAGACAACAGTACAATAGAGATGACTCCATCAACTGTTAGTAAGAATGATGGTGGTAAGGATAATTGTGCAAATAATGTCGATACTGCATGGGCAACTTACGAAGCATTTTTCACCACTACGACAAAAGGAAATTATAAGTTGAATATTGTTAATACAGATGGTAACCATCAGCGCCAGATGGTTTTTGCTGACTTTGTGTTGAAGAAGGCTGTTGTGGAAAATGTTACTATCGCAGAAGATGTAGATTATACTCCTGTAGCTAAGTACGCCAACGTTACATTCAACCGTACATTGGTAGAAGGCTGGAACGGGCTGGTGCTGCCCTTCGACATGACGATTGATGATGCGAAGACAACATTTAGTGCTACTGCTGTGAAAGATCTTGGTAGTGTTACTTCGAGTGCAGACGGTGCTACGTTGAACTTCGTAGATGCTACTGAAATCAAGGCAGGTCGTCCGTTTATGCTGAAGGCTGCTGCTGGTACATCTTACACAATCAACAATGTTATCTTGAGCGCTGATGCTCTGCAGACGGTTCCAAAGGCTGCTGAAGGGAATGCTGCAGTCTACACCTTTACGGGCACCTATGCTGGCACAACAGATTTGACTGATGTAACCTTCTTCCTCATCAACGGCACGAAGTACTACTATCATACAGCTGGTGTCAACTCTTCGAGTGCAAAAGCATTCCGTGCTTACTTCGTCAATGAGACTCCCACTGCACAGAACAGCCGTGTAAGTTTCAATTTCGGTGACGACACTACGACTGGCATCGAGTCTCTCAGTTCTAAGAAAATGGTTGGCGAAATCTACAACCTGAACGGACAGAAGGTTGAGAAGGCTCAGAAGGGTCTTTACATCGTGAATGGTAAGAAAGTTGTTGTTAAGTAAAAAACTTGGAAACTATGAACAAGAAAGAATATAAAATGCCTCAGATTCTCGTAATGAATGTAGCAGTAGAGAATCATCTGTGTGGTGGATCACCAGATCCTAATAGTCCATATTCAGGAATTGATGATAATCTTGTAGATGGCGGTAATGATCCAGGTAGTTTCTCTCGCGAAGATAGCTATTGGGACTAAGTCCATCCTGCAAGCATACATTTTAATCTCTAAATAAGCAGAGGGGGCAGCACCATCCATGTGGCGGCTGCCCCCTCGCTGTACATAGTCGCAGATTGTTTTTTCTTCGAATTGTTTGGCGGTTTCAAGGATTTGTCGTATCTTTGCACAGGAAAAAGATAAATTGAAGAGAGATGGAAACAAGAGAATCATTCACTCAAGAGCAGTGGGCGAGACATCAGAAGTTCGTAAATGCTTTCCGTGAAGCTAAAAAAAGAAAGCAAGAGTGGCAGGAAAGGATGAATGTCTTCCTCAGTGAGCGCGAAGAGCGGATACGCCTTCGCCGTAAAGACATGCTGGCCATTTTTAATGAGTGATTTTTGATATGCAGGATCTAAGCGTCAAACTTATCAACGAGTATTCTCCTTATCATGTTGAGCGTGAAAATGGAGAATATGTTTTTGAAACAGATCATCACATACAATATGCAGTGAGTTTTGATCCCGAAGATGTTTTTGAGAATCTTCCTGCTTATTGGTTCAATTTGTCTAATCGTAGCGGGCTGCCATCTCCAAATGATAACAATATAAAACTGACTATTGTTTGTATACTGGAGGAGTTCTTTCGTTCCAATCCGGACATTTTGTTGTATATGTGTGATACAGCAGACAACCAGCAAGCCATGCGCTCAAGGCTGTTTCTCAGATGGTTTAATGCATATGGGAAACAGAAGGACTTTTATACCAGGACGGAGTTGGTTGAAGACGAAGGTGAAGAAAATTATATAGCAATCATTGTCAAACGTTCTCATCCACGCTTGCAAGTAATCATTGATTTGTTTGATGAGCAAATCAATTTGTTCAGGATGAGTAAACCTTGAATCATAGTAGTTGAAAGAAATAGGCAGAGGGGGCAGGGCCACGCACAGCACGTGGCGGCTGCCCCCTCCGCTGTCGTACAGGAGGCAGGCCGCATTTTTCCCCGAATTGTTTGGCGGTTTCAAGGATTTATCGTATCTTTGCACCATATTATCCAATGAACAATTATGACAGAAATTCATAAGAAGTATAGGCTGACCTCCATGGAGGAGCCTACAGACGAAATGTTGCATGCCCTGATGGAGGATGTGGCTGCTGAAGCCCGTAAGTCGAAAGAAAGGGCTGAGGCCGAAAAAAAACGTAGACTCCAAGTTGCTGCTGATGAAATTTCTGCGTGGAGGGCAGGGCTATGAAAGAGAAAAAGCTCTCTTTTCAAGCAGTATACAGACGACATTCCGGAGTGGGCCAGCCTGCTACTGAAGCAGGCAGATGAATGAGATATATCGAGAATGTAAGCAGAGGGGGCAGCCTTCACGCATGGCACGTGGCGGCTGCCCCCTCTGCTGTGTGGCTGAGACTGGCTTATTTGGGCTGCTCGGCCTCCAGACGGTCTACGGCCCCGGTGATGGGGTTGAGCCACAGGTGGGTGGTGTAGTGCTTGTTGAAGAGCTCGGCACTGAGCAGCTCTACGTTGCCGAACTGGGGGGCGGGCAGCTCTGCGGTCTGCAGGGCGTTGATGCCCTCGAAGAGGGTGGAGCGCATGCGGCCCGGCACGTTGACGTAGATGCCTGCCTCGTACTGCTTCTTCTTGGCTTTCATGGCTGCCTCGACATCAATCTCGGGCACGGTCTTCATGTCCTCTATACTTATATAATAAGGTGTACCCGAGAGGTCGTCGATGTCTACCAGACCGTTGACCTGCGACAGGCGGAACAGCAGCTGGCGCTGCAGCGGTCCGTCGGGGACGACGGTGACCACATGGAGCGTGGTGTCGCGGGTGGTGGTGCCTACGAACATGGACGACAGGGCGCGCTCCTGCTCCTCCAGCTGATGGAGCATCAGGCGCATCTGGTTGCCGTCCTGGGGCATGAAGTCGGCCTGTCCCTTGATGAGCAGGTTGCGGTTCTCGCGCAGGTCGTATATCTCGTGAGCCGTGAGCTCGGCCATCTTCGTCGTGCTTCCGGCAGCGAGTATCTCCTCGCTCATCAGCTGACGGGGATTGATGGGGGCGGGTCGGCGGGCCGGCGTGAACGACAGCTTCGTGGTCTGTGCCTTGATGGGCTCGGCATTGATGGCCAGCAGACGGCCGTCGTCAGCCAGTGCTACGTTGGCAGCCACCGTCTTGGCATTGAACTTCACGGCATAGCCCTTCAGCGTGTCGGGCAGGGCGAAGGGCGTCTGCTCGATGGCGATGATGCGGTAGCTGACGGAAGGCTCCTGGCTGACATCGTTCTGTCGCAGGTAGCGCTGGGCATAGCGGCAGAAGTCGCCAGGCTGGTAGGTGGTCTTCTCGACCATGACCTCTACGTTGATGCCTGTCTTAGGCAGGAAATAGACGGCGCCGTCGGTGGTTACGCCGGGGCGGTACTGGGCGAGCTGGGTCTGTGCGCTGACGGCGCAGCAGGTGAAAAGGGCTGCAAGCAGGGTTGCAAGGGGGGGGATTCTGTTCATACTTTCTATTCTTTTTCGAGCGGCAAAACCGCTCGACACACTTTTTTTCTTTTAGGGGCGGAGGGCGGTCCAGGCCTTCGGCAGGAAGGCGATGATGTCGCTGGCGATGAGGCTCTCCACGCCGAGGTCGCGGGCGGCGTAGTCGCCGGCGAGACCGTGAAGGTACATGCCTGTCGTGGCGGCTTCCTCGGGAGAATAGCCGCGTGCGAGCAGTGCGGTGATGATGCCTGTGAGCACGTCGCCTGCTCCTGCTGTCGCCATGCCGCTGTTGCCTGTGCTGTTGAATACTATGTGACCGTTAGGGAGGCACAGTGCGCTGTGGTGCCCTTTGAGTATAATGTAGCCGTGCAGTCGCTGTGCCAGGTCGCGGGCACGCATCAGGCGGTCGTAGTCGTTGGCTGGCTCGGCGTCGCAGAGGCGGTCGAGTTCCTTGGGGTGGGGGGTGAAGATGATGCCTTCGGGCATCTGTCCAAGCCATGCGCGGTGGGTGGAGAGGATGTTGAGGGCGTCGGCATCGATGACCATAGGCAACTTGGTGCTGCGTATCTGCGTCATCAGTGCCACCGCGCTGTGGTCTGCAGTCCCCAGTCCGGGACCTATGCCGAGGGCGTTGCAGCCTGTGACGTCAGCCATTTCGGAGAAGCGCTCCTCGTCTCTGTCCTGCTGCACGATTGCCTCGGGTACGCTTATCTGCATGATGTCGTTGTTCTTGCGTGGCGTGTGCACCGTCACCTTTCCCACGCCGGAGCGCAGGCATGCCTTTGCTGCCAGTATCGCTGCTCCTGCCATGCCGTAGCTACCTGCGACGAGCATGGCGTGGCCCATAGTGCCTTTGTGGGCGAAGTCGCTGCGTGCCTTCATCATGTTGCGCACGGTCTGTTCGTCGAGTATGGTGCTGTGAGTCTCCGTAGCATCGATAAATTCCTGGCTCAGCCCTATGTCGAGCACTTCCAGTTTGCCGATGTACTGGTGGTTGTCTGCCATCATCATGCAGAATTTCTTCATGCCCAGCGTCAGCGTGAGGTCGGCGCGTATGATGTTCTGGCTCACGTTGAAGGTGTTGTCCTCGGTCATCAGTCCTGACGGCATGTCAATGCTCACCACCTTCGATGGTGACTGGTTGATGTAGTGCACCATAGCTGCGAAGCCGCCGCCGAGGGGTTTGTTTACTCCAGAGCCGAAGAGACCGTCGATGACCACCACGTCGCCAGTGAGGTGTGGCGGCTCAAACTCGCGCGTTATCTCCACGAGATGGTCGGCATACTGCTTGCGCAGACGGTCGCGGTTCTCGGTGCAGTCGGGCGACAGCGTGCCCTTGACGTTAAAGAGGTATGCCGTAGCGTTGTAGCCTTGGTCGAGCAGCAGGCGTGTCACTGCCAGTGCGTCGCCGCCGTTGTTTCCTGGTCCGGCAAACACCACGAAGGGTGTCTCGGCGTTCCAGCGTGCCGTTATCTCCTTGGTCAGCGCCGTCGCTGCCCGTTCCATCAGGTCGATACTCTTGATAGGTTCGTGCTCGATGGTGTACCTGTCGAGCTCGTGTATTTGTGTGCTTGTGAATATTTTCATACTGCAAAGGTACAAATTTTTCTGAATTATGAATTGTGAATTGTGAATTATTTTGTACCTTTGCACCCATAAACCGAACTACTAATGGCAGCAGAGCGCATAACAATTCACGGCAAGACCTTCGAGAAGACCATCCCGGAGGCAGAGATACTGCGTGCGGTAGAGACGGTGGCAGAGCGTATCACGGCTGACTACAAGGAGAAGAATCCTGTGTTTGTCGTGGTGCTCAGCGGTGCTTTCGTGTTTGCCTCCGACCTTCTCAGGATGATAAAGTTCCCCTGTCAGATAGCCTTCACCAAGCTGAAGAGCTATGCCGGACTGGAGTCAACGGGCAAGATAATAGAGCAACTGCCTGTGAGCGAGGACATCAGCGGCAGGCATGTGGTCATCATAGAGGACATCGTGGAGACAGGCTACAGCATGCAGTTTCTCAAGGAGGTGCTTACCGACAAGCACCCTGCCAGCATGGAGATATGCGCTTTCTCCTTCAAACCCGACAAACTGAGGGTGAAGGGACTGGAGGTGAAGTATGTCGGCATGCATCTGCCCGATGCCTTCATCGTAGGCTACGGGCTGGACTACAACCACCAGGGGCGACAGCTGAGGGATATTTATTCTTTGGTAAAGGATTAAGCCCGGAATATCAAAATGCCGAAATAACGTTATAACGAAAAACGAAACTATAACAAAATATAAGAAAGAAATGAAGAATATCGTAATTTTTGGTGCCCCAGGCTCAGGCAAGGGCACACAGAGTGACAAGATTATTGCAGAGTTTGGCGTGGCACACATCTCTACCGGCGACGTGTTGCGTGCAGAGATTAAGGCAGGCACGGAGTTGGGTAAGACGGCTTCGCAGTACATCAACGAGGGCAAGCTCGTGCCGGATTCTCTCATCATCGACATGCTCGCCGCTACCCTCGACAGCAAGGGCAAGGACATTCCGGGCGTCATCTTCGACGGTTTCCCTCGCACCATAGCTCAGGCAGAGGCTCTCGACGAGATGCTCAAGGAGCGTGGCGAGCAGGTGAACGTGGTGGTAGGTCTTGAGGTTCCCGATGAGGAACTCATCAAGCGTATCATAGCCCGCGGTGCAAGCTCTGGCAGAGCCGACGACAACGAGGAGACGGCAAAGAAGCGCCTCGACACCTACTACTCACAGACACTGCCACTGAAGGACTTCTACATCGCTCAGGGCAAGTATGCGCAGATACAGGGTGTGGGCACTATCGACGGTATCTATGCCGAGATAAGCAAGGCTATAAAAAGCTGCTAAAAAGCACTCTTTTTGACGATTTTGCAACCCCTTGATTTACAGAGGTTTGCAAAGGGGTTTGGAAAAGCTATCCTTTTGCCCCCCAAAAGGATAGCTTTTAGCCCCTAAAAGGATAGCTTTTAGCTACCTAAAGCATACATATACTAAAAACAGACAATGGAAAGTAACTTCGTTGACTACGTAAAAATACTGTGTCGCTCGGGTAAGGGCGGCAGGGGCAGCATGCACCTGAAGCACGTCAAGTACAACCCCAACGGCGGTCCTGACGGCGGCGACGGCGGCAAGGGCGGCTCCATAATTCTGCGTGGCAACCATAATTACTGGACCTTGCTGCACCTGCGCTATCAGCGTCACATCTTCGCTGAGCACGGCGGCAACGGCGGCAAGGACAAATGTCACGGCACCGACGGCAAGGACGTATATATCGACGTGCCGTGCGGCACGGTGGTATATGATGCCGACACGGGCAAGTTCGTATGCGACGTGATGGAGGACGGACAGGAGGTGCTGCTGCTCAAGGGCGGCAGAGGCGGACTGGGCAACTTCCAATTCCGCACCGCCACCAACCAGGCACCGCGCTTAGCCCAGCCTGGCGAGCCCATGCAGGAGATGACTGTCATCATGGAGTTGAAGCTGCTTGCCGACGTGGGACTGGTGGGACTGCCTAATGCAGGCAAGTCAACGCTGCTCTCCAGCCTGTCGGCAGCTAAGCCCAAGATAGCCAACTATCCCTTCACCACCCTCGAACCCTCCCTCGGCATAGTGAGCTACAGGGACAACCAGTCGTTTGTCATGGCAGACATACCGGGCATCATAGAGGGTGCCGCCGAGGGCAAGGGACTGGGTTTGCGCTTCCTCAGACACATAGAGCGCAACTCGCTGCTGCTCTTCATGGTGCCGGGCGACACCGACGACATCAAGAAGGAATATGAGCTGTTGCTCAACGAGCTTAGCCGTTTCAACCCCGAGATGCTGCAAAAGCACCGCGTGCTGGCTGTCACCAAGTGTGACCTGCTCGACGACGAACTCATCGAGATGCTCAAGAAAGACCTGCCCGACGACTTGCAGGTGGTGTTCATAAGCAGTGTCACGGGCATGGGTATCAACGAGTTGAAGGACATACTGTGGAGGGAACTCAACGCAGAGTCGAACAAGATACAGGGAGTGATAGCCGAAGATACCCTCGTTCACCGTGACAAAGACCTCAGCTACCTCGCCGACGAGGTGTATGCAGAAGACCGTAACGCCGACATGGAGATATTTGACGGGGACGTTGACGGAAACGGGAACGATGACGATGAAATGGACTACATAGACGAGGAGGACGTAGAAGACCTCGAAGACTTTGAGTACGTTTAAGGATGTTATACTACGACCTGGGCAGGGACATAACGGCTTACACCACCGACCGCACTATCGGTAGGGACGGTAATAAGATAAGGGAGGCTCTCGGCGCACAGAAGGCTGCCTTCTTCTATCCTCATCAGACGCATACCGACAGGGTGTATAGGGTGGATGAGGCTTTCCTTGCCGAGGATGCCGGCAGGCAGAAGGAAATCCTTGAGGGCGTGGATGCCGTGATAACAGATCTGCCCGACGTGGTGCTGGGCATAAGCACAGCCGACTGCATACCTGTGTTGGTATATGACAAGGAGCATCATGCCGCTGCTGCCATACATGCAGGATGGCGCGGAACGGTGCTCCGCATAGTGGAGAAAGCAATAGACATGATGCAATGGGAGTTTGGCACCGATGCCAGCCAGTGTACCGCAGCGATAGGTCCTGGCATATCGCAGGAGAGTTTTGAGGTAGGAGAAGAGGTGCTGAGACAGTTTACGGAGGCAGGGTTTCAGATGGAAGGCGTCACCACGTGGATGCCTAACAGCCGTAAGGACGAACTGCCAGCCATGAAGCCCCACATAGATATAAAAGAGGTTAACCGCCGACAGTTGATGTCGAAAGGCATCGATGCGCAAAAAATAACAATTTCATCGATAGATACGTTTACTGACGAACGATATTTTTCGGCTCGAAGGGAGCAGAAGGGAACGGTGAAATGCGGAAGGATACTAACAGGATTCATGTTAAAGGGAAGAGTATGAGCAGACTACTAACTACTATTATTGCCTTAATTCTTATGCTAACCTTGATGCAAGGTCAGCCCACGAAACCTGAACTTGAGAATGCAGGAAAGAAAGTCGAGGGTGTGGAAACGCAGCAGGTCTTTTATCGTCATGTACACTATGACGACCACAACGGTATGTCGCAGTGGCACTCCACAAAGATGTTGCAGGACGAGCGCGGCTTCATGTGGTTTGCCACATGGAACGGCTTGAACCGCTACGACGGATATGAGTTTGCCATATTCAAGAGTTTGCCGGGCGACGGCAACAACCTTGCCTCCGACCGCATACGCAACATGCTGCTCGGCGAAGACGGTAATATCTATTGCAGCGTCAACAACCGCGTGTGGTGTTTTAACCTCAAGACATACAAGTTCCAGAACTTAGACCCCGAGATACAGGAGCGCTACCTTGCCAGGATGATGTACGACACCTCGGCATGGGAGAGTAAGGAGATGACGGTGCATGGTTACAACTTCCCCGATGTGCGCCAAGTGCTTTACGACACCCAGAAGAATGCGTGGGTGATGTGTACCTACGGCATAGACAAGATTTCACCGCTCACGCAGGTGGCAAAGCGACTTGAGGCTGTGCCAAAGGACATTGTGAGGTGCATGTATATAGACCGCAAGGGACGTATATGGATAACCACGCGCAACCAAAAGAGCGTTACCGTGCTCGATAAGGATGCCAACCTTATAGGCTACCTCGGCAGTGACGGAAGGTTACACAAGGAATATGTGTCTTTCGGCAAAGCCATTTACACCGTGTTCCAGCAGCGCAACGGCACGCTGTGGCTCGGCGGAAAACCTGACGGACTGTTCCGCATGAAGGAGACAGCCGACGGTGTGTTCGACATGGAGAACTTCCGCGAGGGCGGCGTACGCGAGGCAAACGAGGGTGTCAAGATAAACTGCGGATATGTATATGACATAAAGGAAGACAACAAAGGCAGGCTATGGGTAGCCACGCAGGGTGGCGGTCTCAACCTCATAGAGCATCCGTCGGCTGAAAAACTGATGTTCCTGAACTTCAACAACGTGATGAAGAGCTATCCGCAGAACAATGCACAGCTGCGTCGCCTGAGGATAGTAGGCGACTCGCTGTTGCTTGCCACATCTACTGACGGCTTCCTCGTGGTGGATGGACTGAAGGGAAGACCTGAGGCGATGACATTCCGTGTCCACGTGCGTGAGGCAGAGAGGGCGAAGAGCCTGTCGTGCAGCGCTGTGATGGACATGATAATCGACCGCAAGGGACGTCTCTTTATATCAACGGAGAGCGGCGGCGTCGAGATGCTTGAGACCAAGGACCTCAGGGCAACACGTTTCGACTTCAAACATTTCGACACCTCAAACGGCATGGGCTCTGATGCTGCGCTTGCTATGGCAGAGGTGGGTGACGGGATACTCATACAGTGCAACAACCAAGTGACGCGCCTCAATGCCGATACAGGAGTGAAGGAAAACTTCAATGACTTGTTTTTCTCGATGGAATCGCGCTTTTCTGATGCAGAGCCCATACTGCTGAAGAACGGCAACTGGCTGTTGTCGCTTGAGTCGGGAGTGCTGGTGATGCCTGAGACATCTTTCCATCAGCGTATCTACGTACCCAAGCTTGTGATTACGTCGTACGATATACCAGGAAAGGGAGTCAACTATGCTGCCGACAACAGTGACACCATACGTCTGTCAGCAAGCGAGCGTGACATAACGATAAACTATGCCGCCCTTGACTATACCGACAACTCGCAGATAAAATACATCACTCGAGTTACGGAGGAACGGGGATGGTGGCAGAAAGAGGATGATTCGGCATGGAGCGTGCCGACCTACAGCCACTCCACCAGTTTGTACAACCTGTCACCAGGCACCTACATACTGGAGATAGGCTCCACCAATGCAGAGGGACTGTGGGTAAACAACAACCGTAAGGTGGTGATAGTCGTCGAACCGACCTTCTGTGAGACGTGGTATGCTTACTTGTTGTACTTGCTGCTGTCAATAGGAATCGTGGCAGGAATTACCTATACCATAGTATATATACGCAACCTCGTGCGCCAACGTGAGGAAAACCTGCAAGCCTACCTGAAACTCATAACCAACGTTAACGGGACTCGAAGAGATGAGCCGCAGGCGAATAACGTTAACGATAAGGATAACCTTAACCCAGATGAAGACGAAAGCGGTGAAGTTTCGCAGGCGGCAAGCACCGTCGTCGTATCTCACCTCAGCGAAGAGGACGATGCCTTCATGCGCAGGCTGATGGACTTCATAGAGAAGAACCTCGGCGACAGCAATATCGGTGTGGAGGACATGGCCGACGCCACTGCTACATCGCGTTCGAGCCTTAATCGCAAGATGAAGAGCATACTCGGTGTGACGCCTGCCGACTTCCTCAAGGAGGCACGCCTCAAGAAAGCTTGCCAACAGTTGGAGAAGACAAACAGGGGCATAAACGACATAGCATATATGTGCGGCTTCTCTGATCCGAAGTATTTCTCAAAGGTATTTAAGGCTTCCATAGGAATGTCGCCAAGTGACTACCGAAGCAACTTAGAAGCGTAAAATATAAAAATACCCCCTAATGGTGCAATTTTACCCCCACAGTGGAGCAAAGTTGCACCTTTTTTGGTTTAAATATGAAACGCTGAAATAGTAAAAACTCCGTAACTTTGCACCGTAAAAATCAACTCACCAAAAACAATAACCAATTAACAAAAATGAGAAAACTAAGTCAACTTAAACAATTGGTACTTACGTTCATGCTCGCGTTCCTTATTATGTTACCGTGCGTGAATGTCAGTGCAAAGAAGGTGCACACGCTGGGTGACTCCACCATGGCACCCTATGACGAGAACGTCACCAACACGCGTGGCTGGGGAATGTACTTCGGTAACTTCCT
>JAFVBX010000093.1 GCA_017479675.1 Prevotella sp. | reverse complement strand
CCCACTTCGAGCTTCACCTTGTCGAGGAAATGCTGTGCCTGAGTGCGTGCAGACGACTTGGTGCTGTAGAAGTGGTATGCGCCGCGTATGAAGCCGTAGTCGCGAGCCTGAAAGAAATTGTCCTCAAAATTCTCGTCTATCATGGACGAGCCCTCGGTAGCCTTTACGATAACAAAGCGCACAGGCACCTTGTTGATCATGGCATTGCGCAGCTCCATCCAGTCAATGGTGCCCTGATAGTGGGATATGTCGATACCCTGTATCTCGTAGCCCTCTGGATAGCTGGCATCGCCGTAAAGGGCACGCCATCTGAAGCCTGTAGGCCCTACAAAGAAATAGTAGAAGACGGCAACATAGACGGCAGCAACAAGAAAACCTCCCAGCCACCATTTGAGGGAAAGATGATTCCTGTGAAATGATGAATGGGAGGAACGTTTATGTTGACGGTGTCTTGCCAAAATCAGAATGGGAGGTTGTCTGGACTGTCGGTAGCATCGTCAGCCTCAGCAGCAGGAGCTGCAGCTACGGGAGCAGCTGTGGGGGCTGAGACGGGGACAGCCTGTGGAGCAGCAGCGGCAGGCTGCGACTCGTCAATGTGGCGAACGTCGTAGGCACGGATAGAGTTGTACCAACGACCATTATACTCGCGAGCGTCAATGTCGAAGGCAACAGATACCATCTGCCCGACCTGTAGATTGTAGCGCTGCAAACGGTCAGCACCGAAAATATCAAACAACATCTTACGTGGGTACTGGGTGTCAACCGTTTCGAGCACAAATTCCTGTACTTTCCATTCGCCGCGAGCACTCACTCCAGAACGCTCTGGGAGTGCGACAATAATCTTACCTTGAATTTCCATATTATATTTAAAAATGTTATAGTTTATTGTTTGGTTTTGCGAAATTACAAAAAATGTGTCAAAAGACGAAATTTTTCAGGCGTTTTTTTGCCCGTGTTAGATTTTTTTTATATTTTTGCATTTGAATTTTCTAACAAATAACATAATACTATAAGTGACAAAATGACCTTTACTCTTTCATCCTCCGTACTAAGTAACAAGTTAGGACAACTTGCTAAAGTGATAAACTCAAAAAACTCGCTCTCCATTCTGGACAGTTTTTTGTTTGAAATAACCGACAACAAACTCATACTCACCGCCAGCGACAATGCCAACATGATGAAGTTCTACGTGGAGTTGACCAGTTGCTCTGGGGAGGGTTCATTCTGCATCCCAACACGCATAATACTCAATGCGGTGAAGGAACTGGCAGAGCAGCCTCTGACATTTGAGGTTGACGAGAACAACAGCATCAGGGTGATATACCAGAACGGCTCCTACTCCATCATGGGACAGAGTGCCGACGAGTATCCAAACATGCAGCGTCTGACAGAAGGATACACCGAGACACAGCTGTCGGCAGCATCACTCGCCAACAATATACAACGCACATTGTTTGCCACAGCAAACGACGAATTGCGCATGGTGATGAACGGCATATACTTCGATCTCAAGGAGGACAGCATGAACCTGGTGGCAAGCGACGGCCACAAGATGGTAAGAAACATGCTCTTCTCATGCAAGTCTGACGTGCCTGCATCATTCATATTGCCAAAGAAGCCTGCAGGACTGCTGCGCAACGTGTTGGGAACAGACGATGAAAGCATCGTAAGCATCAAGTTCAACAACAACAATGCAGAGATAACATTCCCTGACGGCGTGCTGTCATGCCGACTTATCGAGGGACGCTATCCTAACTACGCTTCTGTCATACCGGCTGACAACCCTAACGTGGTGACAATCGACAGAAAGGCACTGCTGAGCGCTCTGCGAAGGGTAATGCCATTTGCAAGCGAGAGTACGCTACTCATTAAGTTGCGTCTTGAAATGAACAACCTGCAGTTGAGCTCGGAAGACATAGACTTTGCAACAAGCGCTCAGGAGAATGTGATATGTGAATATGGCGGTGTACCTATGAGCATAGGTTTCAAGGGCTCCGTACTTAGCGACATACTCAACAATCTGGCATGCGACGACGTAATAATAGAGCTCGCAGACCCAAGCCGTGCCGGCGTGATACGTCCTGCAGAACAGCCAGAGGGCGAGGATGTGCTGATGCTCATCATGCCAATGTTGCTCAATGACTAATCCTCCGCGTAAGGCATGAAACTAAACATCACAAAGCCCCTGATAATATTCGACCTTGAGACGACGGGCCTCGATATTGCCAAGGACCACATAATACAGATAAGCTACATCAAACTGCAACTTGACGGCAAGGAAGAGCGCAAGAACTACTTCGTGAATCCTGGCATGCCTATACCACAGGAGGTGCAGGAACTGACGCACATCACCGACGAGATGGTCAAGGATGCACCGACCTTCAAAGGGCTTGCCGCTACATTGGCGGAGGAGTTTAAGGGGTGTGACTTTGCTGGATACAACTCAAACAACTTCGACATACCCATGTTGGCGGAGGAGTTTTTGCGTGCCGGCATAGCCTTCGACTTTGACAAATGCAGAACTATTGACGCCTGCCAGATATTCCGTGCTATGGAACGCAGGAATCTTGCAGCAGCATATAAGTTCTACTGCGGACGCAACATGGAGGATGACTTCCAGGCTCACCTCGCCAACGAAGATACGGAGGCAACGTACAAGGTGTTGATGGGACAACTCGACATGTATGAGCCTGGCAAGCAGGAGGAACCAGAGAGACAGTTGCCTAACGACATGGACGTGCTCAACGAGATTAGCAACAAACGCAAGAACGTGGACTTTGCAGGACGCATCGCATGGGCACCAATCAAGGGCGCAGACGGCAAACCGCTGCTCAATCCCGACGGCACAGAGCGCATGCGCGAGGAGTTCACATTCGGCAAGTACAAGGGATGGGCTGTGGCTGACGTACTGAGGCGCGACCCTGGCTACTACAGTTGGATGCTTAGTAGCGATTTCACCCTCAACACCAAACAGATTTTGACACGCATACGCCTGCGCGAACTTCATAAATAAATGTAGTGAGAAAGAATACGACCACACAGTGAAAAAACTCTTTAGAAATACACATTTGCTGCTCATAGCTACACTGCTATGGGCAGTTGCTGTATGTGTGAATGCCCAGGAACTGAATGTAAAAGTGAATATCAACCACTCACAGGTGCAAGGCACCGAGGCATCCATTTTCGACGAACTGCAGGAGAAGTTGCAGGAATGGGTAAACGGACAGCAATGGACATCCCTCCATTTTCAAGAGAACGAACGCATAAGCTGCAACTTCCACATCACTGTGACGGAGTATAAGAAAGAACAGGGAACGTGGACATGCACGTGTATGGTGCAGGCTAACCGTCCTGTGTATAACTCTGCCTACTCATCAATACTCTTTCAGTTTCAAGACAAAGAGTTTACGTTTACCTATAACCAGTTTGATGACCTAAAGTATAATGAGGAGATGATAGACAACCAGCTCACCGCCCTCTTTGCCTATTATGCCTACCTTATCATTGGCATAAACTTAGACTCGTTCTCACCAATGGGTGGAGAAGACGTGCTGCAACGCTGCCTCAACCTTACCAATAACGCACAGAATCTGAACTACCCTGGATGGGCATCATACGATAAAAACACCAACCGTTTCACCATAATAAATGATTATCTGGAGGGTGCGTTACAACCTATGCGACAGTTGCAATATGACTACTACCGCAAAGGACTGGACGAGATGGCTAACAGTGCGGAACGCGGACGTACGGAAATCACCACAGCACTGGAAAATGACCTAAAGAAAGCACACGAAAACAGACCGATGAGTGCTCTGCCGCAGATATGGACAGACTACAAGAAGGACGAACTCGCCAATATATATAAAGGTAAGGGAACGTCAAAAGAGAAAGAATCAGTAAACGCCCTGCTCTTTAACATCAATGCAGCACAGAACACTGCATGGAGTAAGATTCTGGAATAAAAGAAACATGCTGAAGCACCTTTACATAAGCAACTACGCCTTGATAGACCGCCTCGACGTGGATTTCAACACCGGTTTCTCTGTAATAACAGGTGAGACAGGTGCCGGCAAGAGTATCATACTCGGTGCCATAGGACTACTGCTGGGCCAGCGTGCCGACTCAAAATCTGTTAAGACAGGATGCCAGAAGTGTACCATAGAAGCGGAGTTTGACATTTCGCGCTACAACCTCTCAGCATGGTTTGAGGAAAACGACCTCGACATGGAAGATAGCGGCGAATGTACCATACGCAGGGAACTGACGGCAACGGGCAAGAGTCGTGGATTTATCAATGACACACCTGTGTCTGTGCAACAGATGAAAAGACTCGGCGAGATGCTTGTTGACGTACACTCACAGCATCAGAACCTACTATTGCGGACAGAGGACTTCCAGTTGACAACCGTTGACATAATAGCCAAGAACGAGACTCTTCTCAAAGAGTACCAGAAAGAGTGGCAAGAGTATAATATTCTTGACAAGGAAATAAAGTGTATGAAACTCTCGCTGCAGGAGTCACGAGAGAAGGAAGACCTGCTACGTTTCCAACTCAACGAACTGGAGGCGGCAAACCTTGTGGAAGGCGAACAGGAAGAACTTGAGCAGGAACAGGAAATAGCAAGTCACACGGAAGAAATAAAGACTGCCCTCTACACTGCCGATCGCATGCTAAGCGACGATGCTGGCACACTGGACACTCTCAGGCAGGCAACAAACGCCCTGTCAAACATATCACCGCTATACGGCAGGATAGAGCCACTCGTACAGCGCCTTGAAAGCACCATTATTGAACTTAAGGACATATCAAGCGAAACAGCACGTGAAGCCGACTCCATAGACTTCAATGCACAAAGGCTGGAATATGTCACTGAACGCTTAGACCTTATCTATACCCTACAACGTAAGCATCACAAAACTACGGTAACAGAGCTCATCAAGGAATACGAGCAACTAAAGGAGGCTGTAGCAAATATAGACGACGGAGACGAAACGATAAAGGAGAAGGAACAGGAGCTACAGAGAATACTCGACAACGTACACAAAACCGCCGACAAACTAACGGAGACAAGAAAGAAGGCTGCCCGTATCATAGAGAAAGAGATCAAAAAAAGACTCGAAGCACTCGGAATGCCCGATGTGGAGTTTGAGGTGAACATTAAGAAAGGGGAACCTCTCAGCAAGGGGCAGGACAACATATCGTTCATGTTCTCAGCCAACAAAGGTATGGCAATGCGCCCTGTGGCACAAGTGGCTTCAGGCGGAGAGATAGCACGACTGATGCTCTCGCTGAAGGCTCTCGTAAGCACTACGGTGAAACTGCCGACCATCATCTTCGACGAGATAGACACTGGAGTGAGCGGCAAGATAGCAGAGAAAATGGCAGAGATAATGACGGACATGGGTAATGCCGGTCGTCAGGTGATAAGCATCACTCACCTACCCCAGATAGCTTCACGCGGCAAGTATCAATACAAGGTTGAGAAAGACAACAGTCAGGAACGCACCACCACCGTCATGAGACAACTTGACGATGAAGAGCGAGTAAGCGAGATAGCTCAGATGCTGAGTGGTTCAGACATTACTGATGCCGCACTTAAAAACGCAAAAGAACTGCTGAAATGGAAATAAGGAAATCAGAGTTTACCATAAGTTCGGCAAAACTGTCGCAGTGCCCCAAGGACACTAAGGCAGAGTTTGCCTTCATAGGACGAAGCAACGTTGGCAAGTCAAGCCTTATTAACATGCTGACAAACCACAAGGGGTTGGCAAAGACGAGTGCCACACCTGGCAAGACGTTGCTTATCAACCACTTCCTCATCTCTACAGACCTCTCTGGCGATAACGCCAAAGAATGGTATATCGTTGATTTGCCCGGCTACGGATTTGCCAAGCGTTCCAAGAAAGTTCAGGATGATATAGAGAAAATGATTTCGTCCTATATACTGCAACGTGAACAGCTCGTCAACGTGTTCCTGCTTATCGACATAAGGCACGATCCGCAAAAGATAGACCGAGAATTTATGGACTGGCTCGGCGAGAACGGTGTCCCCTTCTCTATCGTTTTCACAAAAGCTGACAAACTGGGACCTGACAAGGCAAAACAAAATGTCAAGAAATATACAGAGTCACTTCTTGACACATGGGAGGAGATACCTGCCTATTTTATTACGTCGTCTGAAAAACGTCAGGGAAAGGAGGATATCCTTAACTACATTGAGGATATTCTCAACGGCAACGTATAAGGCTGCATACTCTTTTTACAAATCCACGCTACCTATATCAACAAGACGGTTTACTATGGCATAGATAGTAAGACCCGCCGTAGAGTGTATCTGCAACTTACGTGCTATATTGCGGCGATGCGTTATCACGGTATTTGGAGCGATAAAGAGTTTATCGGCAATTTCCTTATTTGTCAATCCCTGCACCACTCCTACTACTACATCCTTCTCACGCTCAGAGAGTTGTTCGCCGTTGTCTGTTTGTGTTGCGAGCATTCTCGTAATGTTCAGCGTGTTATCGTTCTTCTCGGTCTTCGATTCCAGAAGCGCTATGGCAGGTTCAAAAATCTTCTCTTCCACACTCGCATGAAGAGTCAGCCATTCCTCCAGGTTGAATATGTCGTGAAGGGCAGCAGTAAGCATATTGTTGTGCTTGCTGTCAGAAGGAAGATATTTTATTATGATACTCTTCAGCTCCTTCAGTTTCTCGCCTGTCTGGTCATGATGCTTTGAGAACGTCTCTATGTCATATCCTTTCTTTCGTTCTCCGTTGAGCAGACCCTCAACGTATGGGAACAGCGTCTGTTCCTCGAAATGCATATGGTGAGATATGAAGCGTGCATACTCATCGTAAATCTTCAGTATCAGCCTGCCAAGGCTGTCGCCTTCATCAAGCGACTCTGACAGCTCACGTCTCAAGAAGGGCAGTTGGAAACCAAGATAATATTCGTGCGAAGCTCTCAGATAACGCAGCAATGTCCTCACGTCAAGGTTTTCTACGTCACTCTGTGAGTGATAGCCGTTGATGGTGAGGTTTACCACAGCCAGAAAAGTGAAAGTATCGACGTTACCCTCTTCACACACCTGACGCACCGTCTTGTCACCAAAGCCCAAGCTGATTCCAAAGGCACCGAGGCTCTGCAACACGTTGTAGTTGTCCCTAATGAGCGACAGCATCTTGTCGTCTGGTTCATATACTTTCATCTTTTTCATATCTGTCCTTCTATTGTTTTTTATGTTGCAAAGTTAGTGATTATTTGTAAAATACACAATACTTACATGTAGGTATATCACGGTGATACTATACTTTGTTTAGCTGGGCATACTTCATCAGCAGTTTCTTTGTCCCTGCGTTCTGAAACTCCACTATCGCCTTCAACGAATCGCCTTCACCTATCAGTTCCAGAATCTTTCCTATGCCAAACCTCATGTGTTGCACCATGTCTCCCACGCTGTAGCCCGCAGCACTCTTCGTGGTCTTCTCGCCATGCGTCGGCTCAGACGTTGTGCTCTTGACAGGTCTCAGACTTTCCGTGACACGATGCTGGAAGAAGGCAGGCTGTCGAGAGTAGCCCACGCCACTATCCATGTTTATCAGTTTGCGGTCTATATCCCTGAGGAAACGACTTGGAGCAAAGAACTCCTGCCTGCCGTATCTGAAACGTGTCTTAGAATATGTCAGCACGCAGTAGCGCTCTGCCCTTGTTATCGCCACGTACAACAGTCGGCGCTCCTCCTCCAGTTTGCGTCTGGAGTCGGTACACTGTGAACTGGGGAATATGTTTTCCTCCATTCCCACGATATATACACATGGAAACTCCAAACCCTTTGCACTGTGTATGGTCATCAGCGTAACCTGTGGAGAGTCCTCCTCCTTGTCTCGGTCGCTCAGCAACGCTACCTCGTGGAGAAAGTCAAGCAGTCCTACCGCCTCGCCCTCTTCACGTGCGTCACTCACAAAGTCATGCATAGAGGAAAGAAACTCCTCCATGTTCTCTTGACGTGACAGGAACTCCGGCTCGGCACTCGCATAAAGTTCCTTCGATATTCCCGATTTCTCTATCATCTCCTTACCCAACTCATAGGCATCACTTGTAGGCAGTTTGTCTATGAAACTGCCTATCAGCTGGCAGAATCCTCTTACCTTGCCAGCCACACCCTTGTTGAAGTCTTTGGCATAGCGTTGCGAGTCAATGTTGCTCACCACTTCCCATACTCCCACGTTATCATCTTGAGCTGCTTTGAGCAGTTTGTTGATGGTCACATCGCCTATTCCTCGCGCCGGATAGTTGATTATTCTCTTGAAAGCCTCCTCGTCGTTGGGATTTGCCACCAGCCTCAGGTAGGCTACTATATCCTTTATTTCCTTACGCTGATAGAAACTCGTCCCACCATATACACGATAAGGCGTACCGTCTTTCAGCATCTGGTCCTCGAAGGGGCGGCTTTGCGCATTGGTGCGATAGAGAATGGCGAAATCAGAAAACTTCAAGCCGTGTTCCCTCATCTTTCTGCGAATGTCCTTACACACATACATCGCCTCCTCCCTGTCGCTGCTCAGCTGTGATAGTGACAGATTATCCCCATCGTCATTCTGACTATACACATCTTTATGTATCTGCCGTTCATTCTTATGTATCAGGCTGTTAGCCGCTTCCACTATTCTTTTTGTCGAACGGTAGTTTCTCTCCAGTTTGAATAGCTGTGCACCCCCATACTGCTGTTGGAAGTCCAGTATGTTGTCGATGTTCGCACCACGAAAACCGTAGATACTCTGAGCATCGTCACCCACCACGCATACGTGCTTGTGTGCAGAAGCCAGTTGCAGTATTATCTGTTGCTGGGCATAGTTGGTGTCCTGATACTCATCGACCAAGAAGAACCTGAATCCGTTGGCATATTTCTCCTGTACATCCTTATTGTTCTTGAAGAGAAGATAAGTATTGAACAGCAAATCGTCAAAGTCCATAGCGTTGCTCTTTCTGCAACGTTCCTGATACAGGTTGTACAACAATCCCATCTGTGGCATCTTGGTACTCTCGTCACGCTGCACCAGCTCATGGTGCAATCCGTACTCCGCAGGACCGATAAGTCTGTTCTTTGCCCACGATATGCGATTGTGCACCTCTGTTGCCCTGTATACCTTATCGTCAAGGTTCAGTTCCTTCACCAGCGACTTGCATAGCGAGCGAGAGTCCGTCTCGTCGTATATCGTGAAGTTAGGCTCATAGCCAAGCCTTTCTGCATCCCTCCTCAGTATGTGCGAGAACACGGAATGGAACGTCCCCATTCTAAGGAAGCGTGCCTCCTCTCCCACCAGTCCTATGATGCGTTCCTTCATCTCCTTTGCCGCCTTGTTGGTAAAGGTGAGTGCCATTATCTCCCATGGACTATACCCTTGTGTCAGCAGGTACGCTATCTTATAGGTCAGCACCCTCGTCTTGCCCGAGCCGGCACCAGCAATAACCAAAGACGGACCGTCAATATATTCGACAGCCCTCCTTTGCGATTCGTTCAAGTCATCTAAAAAGTCCGACATCACTTCCATTTTACGTACTTCATCTGTGTCAATATCCATCTTTGGCGCTTCTTCATGTATGCCGACGGCTCCTTACTCGAGAACTTCCTCGGATTGGGCAGTGTGGCTGCTATCAGTGCACAGTCTCGCTTCGTCAGTTCGTCAGGCGACTTGTCGAAGCTGTACTCTGCCACAGCCTTCACGCCGTATATGCCGTCACCCATCTCTATCGAGTTCAGATACACCTCCATGATGCGCTCCTTGCCCCATACAAACTCTATCAGCGTGGTGAAATACATCTCCAGTCCCTTTCTCAGCCACGACCTGCCAGGCCACAGGAACACGTTCTTCGCTGTCTGCTGGCTTATGGTGCTGGCACCGAACTTCTTCTTGCCTGCCTTCTTGTTGCGTTTCACCGCTTTCTGTATGGCATCAAAATCAAAGCCGTGATGCTCCAGAAACCGCTGGTCTTCACTCGCCATGACTGCCACAGGCATCTCGTCTGCCATATCGTCGAGTGCTACCCAACTATGGTGGATTGTTGGGAAATGTCCATCGCCCACCTGTTCCACACTCCTTATTATCATAAGCGGCGTAACCCATACGGGCATGAACCTATACCATACCACAGCAAGAATAGTGGAGGCAAAGAATGCCACCACTATCCATTTCAATATTTTCGTTATTATTTCCGTTTCCTCTAATGTTTAAGTTCCCGTTAACCTACTGTGCCTGAGCCTGTGCAGCCTTTATCATCTCCTGTGAAGCATACAGGTAAACCTCCACACGGCGGTTCTGTTGGCGTCCCTCAGCAGTCTCGTTGCTCGCTACGGGGTTGCTTGAGCCATAGCCGTTCACGTTCTTCATCTGGCTGTATGCCACACCATTCTGTGTGAGGAAGTTAGCCACGCTCTGCGCACGGTTCACTGACAGAGGGTTGTTTATGGCATCGTTGCCTGTAGAGTCCGTATATCCTCTCACGTCGATGCTCACGTCCGTGTTCTGCTTCATCATGTTGGCAAGGTTGAGCAGCTCCGTCTTGCTTGCCTGGCTGAGGTCAGCCTTGTTGGTAGCAAATAGTATGCCTGAGTTGTATGTCACCTTCACGGCATCCAGTCCGTTGGCATCCTGCACGGTCTCCACGGTAGCATTCTGCAGCTGTTCCTCAGCCTGCTTCTTCACCTTGTCCATGCGGTTGCCTATTATGGCACCTGCACCTGCACCCACAGCACCGCCTATTGCGGCACCTATGCCCGTGTTGCCTGCTATGGCACCAATGATACTACCCAGAGCGGCACCGCCGCCTGTTCCTATTATTGCTCCCTGTCCTGTCTTACTCATGTTGTCCCATGTCTTGCAACCAGACAGACAGATGCAAAGCCCCATGACAACTGCGATACTTTTTATAACCTTCATAGCTTGAAAATGATTTGTTTTAGTTGATGATTTCGTCTTTTTACGTTGCAAAGATAGCGAATTTTATCATAAAATCACACATTTTTTGCCTTTTTTGTTGTAAATACAACATTTTTTTGTATTTTTGCAAAGACAAGAACAATTAACACTTCAATATTCATAAATTTACAATTATCCAAATCAACTATGGAAAAAAGCGCATTACAGATCGCACGTGCTGCCTATCAGCCCAAACTTCCAAAAGCACTTCGTGGAGCCCTCAAGGTCGTTGAGGGAGCACCAACACAGTCAGTAGCCGACCAGGAAGAGGTCAAGAAACTCTTCCCCAACACCTATGGCATGCCAGCCATCAAGTTCGAGCCTACCGACGGACAAATGGACACCGCAGCCATCAACATCGGCGTCATACTCTCTGGCGGACAGGCACCTGGCGGACACAACGTCATCTCAGGACTCTTCGACGGCATCAAGAAGCTCAACCCTGCCAACAAGCTCTATGGCTTCATACTCGGTCCTGGCGGCTTGGTTGACCATAACTACAAGGAGCTCACTGCCGACATCATCGACGAATATCGTAACACTGGCGGCTTCGACATCATCGGCTCCGGCCGCACCAAGCTCGAGAAGAAAGAGCAGTTCGACAAGGGACTCGAAATCATCAAGAAGCTGGACATCAAGGCTATAGTAATAATAGGTGGCGACGACTCCAGCACCAATGCATGCGTACTCGCAGAATACTATAAGTCAATAGGTGCAGGCGTACAGGTGATAGGCTGTCCAAAGACCATCGACGGCGACCTGAAGAACTCCGAGATAGAGACATCCTTCGGCTTCGACACTGCCACCAAGACCTACTCCGAGGTCATCGGCAACATCATGCGCGACTGTAACTCAGCACGCAAATACTGGCACTTCGTGAAGCTCATGGGACGTTCTGCCTCCCACGTCACCCTCGAGTGCGCCCTGCAGACTCATCCTAACATTACCCTCATCGGTGAGGAGGTAGAGCAGAAGAACCTCTCACTCGACGACGTAGTGACACAGATTGCCGAGATTGTAAAGGCACGCTCCGAGGCTGGCAACAACTTCGGTGTGGCACTTATCCCTGAAGGCATCATCGAGTTTATCCCAGCCATCAAGAAGCTCATCGCCGAGCTCAACGACGTGCTGGCACTCCCAGAGGCACAAAACCTCGGACGCAGCGAGCAGATAGACTTCGTCAAGAACCATCTCTGTGCCGACAACCTCGCTGTGTTCAACAGCCTGCCTACCAGCGTGGCACGCCAGCTGGCACTCGACCGCGACCCTCACGGCAACGTACAGGTATCGCTCATCGAGACCGAGAAACTACTTTCAACTATGGTATCAGCAAAGCTCGACCAGTGGAAGAAGGAAGGCAAGTTCAACGGCAAGTTCTCCGCATAGCACCACTTCTTCGGCTACGAGGGACGCTGTGCCGCTCCGTCAAACTTCGATGCCGACTACTGCTACAGCCTCGGTTTCAATGCCTCCATGCTCATCGCAGCAGGCAAGACTGGCTACATGTCGTCAGTAAAGAACACCAACCTCCCTGTTGACCAGTGGGTGGCAGGCGGCATACCTATCACCATGATGATGAACATGGAGAAGCGTAACGGCGAGATGAAGCCCGTCATCAAGAAGGCACTCGTAGAACTCGACGGCAAGCCTTTCCAGTATTTTGCATCCCAGCGTGACAAGTGGGCAACAGAGACAAGCTACGTCTTCCCTGGTCCTATACAGTACTTCGGCCCTGCCGAGGTATGCGACCAGCCTACAAAGACACTCACACTGGAGAAACAATAGTAAAATACAAAGTGGCAGAAATCAACGAATATAGACAAAACCTTCAGCCTCTGATAATCTCAGAGGCTGAAAGGCTTTTCCGCGAGAAAGGCATCAAGGCTGTCACTATGGAAGAGGTGTCACGCAACCTGCACATCTCCAAACGCACCATCTACGAGCTCTACACCAACAAGGAAGAAGTGCTCATTGAAGTGCTCAAGACCGTGCACGAACGCAAGCGCCGCCACCTCGAAGAGTTCACTCGTCACAGCAACGGCATCATGGATGTCCTCATCGAAGTGTTCCGTATGCAGTTAGAGGCAAGCGTCACCACCAACCCCAGTTTCTATCGCGACCTTGAGAAATATCCCCAGGCAGAAGCCCTGCTCGCACAAATCTCGGCATCACGCCGCGAAGCATCCAGCGACTTCTTCGCAAGGGGTGTCAAGGAGGGCGACTTCCTTCCCGACATCGACTTCGATGTCTTCATACGCATCATGTCTGCCGTAGAATATGCCATAAAAAACAACGACCTGCTGAAGGGTATCACCTTCAAGCAGCTCCTCAGCAACTACATCCGCATACTCATACGAGGCATCTGCACACAACAGGGACTGCAGCGCTTCGACCAGTTCTTCCTCAATTCATGACACTCACAGCCCTTCAGACCGACATAGCATGGGGCGACGTGCACCACAACCTCGACGTGGCAGAACGGCTCATCGCCGCAGCAGGCACGTCAGACCTCTATGTGCTCCCCGAAATGTTCGCCACAGGCTTCGCCACACAGCCGCAAGAAATAGCTGAAAGCGAAGACGGCACCATACTACGATGGATGAGGGACATGGCACACCGCAAAGATGCCGCCCTGGCAGGCTCCGTAGCAGTACAGGCAACCGACGGCACCTACCGCAACCGTCTCTACTTCGTAACCCCCGACGGCAACACCAAATACTATGACAAGCACCACCTTTTCACCTACGCCGACGAACACCTCACATACACCGCAGGCGACGCCCCCGTAATCGTCACATGGCGAGGGGTACGCATCATGCTCCAGATATGCTACGACCTGCGCTTCCCCTGTTTCAGTCGCAACCGCGCCGTTCCCTACGACCTCTGCCTCTATGTAGCAAGCTGGCCAGCCTCACGTCGCATAGCGTGGGACACCCTGCTACGTGCCCGTGCCATCGAGAACCAATGCTACATAGCAGGCATCAACCGCATCGGCGACGATCCCTCATGTCATTACAATGGCGGCACCGCCATCATTGACCCCTACGGCAATCCCATCCTTACCGCCCCCGATGACGAAGAGTCAACCCTCTCCCACGCTCTCGACCTCCCACGCCTGCACCGCTTCCGTGAGAAGTTCCCCGTCCTTCGCGATGCTGACTGAGGAAAGCAAAATAAAAAGGTACGAAAATTTTTCCTAATCATGCATATTCTGTGCATGGCAGGCATCTATCACCGTAATCGTATTGCCCTCAATAGTATATGCATAGTACCATTTGTCTGGGTTTGCCATATTGTAGCCCTCCTATCGGCTGATGGTAGGACGGCGGCGAGGCAGTGTCCTCTCTATATCATAAATTGCCAAAAAGCTTCTCGCACGTTGCGTTCCATGTCTTCATAGGAATAAGTATGGCGGTACTTCTTGCCCACATTCCTGTAAAAGGATCTTATCTTGGCAACTGTACGCTTAGTGTAGAAGTACTTATACTGCATCTTTTCTGTCGTAGATTGCCTTGATGTCTTTCATTGTAAGTTCGAAAGCCTCTTCTGGAGTATATAGCTCTTTGTCCATATCGAGGAACTCCTCTTCATTTGGCATATCAAACACTTTTGTGGTATGTATAGGCTTATAACTCATTGGGCGCGTCGTATGTTGTCTTAATGTTGTAGTTGCCATATCTTCTTGTATTTATTGAATTGCTGTGGCAAAGTTACTAATTATTTCTCTTTCCTCCAAATTTTAT
>JAFVBX010000003.1 GCA_017479675.1 Prevotella sp. | reverse complement strand
TGGGTGACGGCAACGTTATCGGTCCTTTCTGCTACATCGATGCCGATGTGGTGATTGGTGATAACAACATCATGCAAAACAGTGTAACACTGAACCAGGGAACCCGCATGGGGTCTGGCAACGAGATAATGCCTGGTGCCAGCATCTCCACAAAACCGCAGGACCTGAAGTTCAAGGGCGAGATAACCACTTGCCAGATAGGCGACAACAACTCCATCCGCGAGAATGTCACCATCTCTCGAGGCACATTCTCTAAGGGTACCACCATTGTAGGCAATAACAACCTGCTCATGGAGAATATGCACATAGCCCACGACTGCGTCATCGGCAACAACTGTATCATCGGCAACTCCACCAAGTTTGCCGGCGAAGTGGTGGTTGACGACTGTGCCATCATCTCTGCCGAGGTACTCGTTCACCAGTTCGTACACATAGGCGGCTACGTCATGATACAGGGTGGCAGCCGCACATCGCAGGACATTCCTCCCTACGTCATCGCAGGCAAGGAGCCCATACGTTTCGCTGGTCTCAACCTTATCGGACTTCGTCGTCGCGGCTTTGCCAACGAGACTATTCTCGCCATACGCGAGGCATATAACATCATCTATTCCAAGGGCATCATCAAGGAGGGTATCGAGGAGGTAAGAAAAACTATGGAGATAACTCCAGAGATACAGTATGTGCTCGATTTCATAGAGAAAGCTGAGAGAGGCATCATCAGGTAATTCATCACTGTTCATACTTTGAACCTTATCGTCATAACAGGCCCTACGGGTGTTGGCAAAACCGAGCTCTGCCTTAAGATTGCCGAGCACTACGGCACTGACATCATCAATGCCGACTCTCGACAAATATACGCAGAGATACCAATAGGAACCGCCGCACCCACAACCCGACAAATGCAGCAGGTGCGGCATCACTTCGTAGGCACCCGCCACATAGGCGAATACTATTCTGCCTCCATGTTTGAACAAGAGGTTCTCGCTCTCATCAGCCAGATGGCTTCTAACAATAAAAAACTGGCACTTCTCTCAGGTGGTTCCATGATGTATATCGACGCTGTATGCAATGGTATTGACGACATACCCACCATACACGATGACATACGTGAGATGATGAAGCAGCGACTCCAGACAGAAGGTCTGCAAGCTCTCGTAGCCGAACTGAAAACACTCGACCCCCAGCATTGGGCAATAGTGGATAAGAGTAACCCACGCCGAGTGGTACACGCACTGGAGATATGCCACCAGACGGGCAAGACCTACACATCCTTCCGCATAGGCAAGAAAAAATCGCGCCCTTTCAACATCATCAAGATAGGGCTCACACGCGACAAGGTGCTGAGGGTAAAACGCGGACAGGTAATCATGGACCACTCTGAACTCTATGAGCGCATCAACCAGCGAGTCATCAACATGATTGACGAAGGGCTCATCGACGAAGCCAGACGTATGCTCCCCTTTCGCAGCGAGAAAGCACTCAACACCATTGGCTACAAGGAACTCTTTCAGCATTTCGACGGCGACATCAGCCTCGACGAAGCCACACGGCAGATACAGAGCAACAGCCGTGAATATGCCCGCAAGCAACTCACATGGTTCAAGAAAGACGACTCCATAAAATGGTTTCATCCAGAACAGACTGACGAAATAATAAACTATATTGACACTAATATACAGAATATAACAACCTAAAACTAATATGAAAAAAATAACTGACTTTGCAAAATGGTTTGCCGGTAAGTGTAACGCTTTCTGGCAGTGGTACAAGAGTTGCTATCAGGGCAAGCCTTGGTACATCAAGACCGTCACCGTCATTGCCACTCTCATCGTCACCTTCATGCTCTATCTGGGTGCCGTAGACATCAACCTGTTCTGGCTCTTCGGCAAATCACCAGGCTGGGCAGACATAGCCGAACACAAGACCAGTCAGGCTTCCGAGCTCTATTCGGCTGATGGCGTGCTGCTCGGAAAATACTTCAATGAAAACCGTACACCTGTTGATTTTCAAGACGTTAACCCTGTTTTTTGGCGTGCACTCATCGACACTGAGGATGAACGTTTCTATGACCATTGGGGCATCGATCCGCTGGGACTTCTCGGCGCTGCCAAGGATGCTGCCACTGGCAGAGGCGGACGCGGTGCCTCCACCATCACCCAACAGCTAGCCAAGAATATGTTCCGCGTGCGCACCCAATACAGCACAGGTCTTATAGGCAAAATCCCAGGCGTCAAAATCCTCATCATGAAGACTAAAGAGTGGATAACAGCCATAAAGCTGGAACTCTACTTCGCCGCCACAAAGGGACGCACCGAGGGCAAGAACGAGATACTGGCGCAGTATGCCAACACCGTAGATTTCGGACACAACGCATTCGGCATCAAGACTGCAGCCAAGACCTACTTCAACACCACTCCTAAGAAACTCACCACCGACCAGGCTGCCATCCTCGTCGGCATGCTCAAGGCAACCACTTATTACAACCCTATCTCCCACCCCGAGAACTCCCTTCAGCGTCGTAACGTGGTGCTCGACAACATGCGTACCCACGGCGACCTCAGCAATGACGAATTCGCAAAACTCAAGCAACTGCCTATCGACTGCTCCGACTTCAATGTGGAAGACAACTACGACGGTCAGGCAAAATATTTCCGTGAGGCTATAGCCAAGCATATCAAGCAACTAAGCGAAGAATACGAAAGCCTTGAGGACATTGACCTCTACAATGACGGTCTCAAGATATATACCACCCTCGACACTAAGATGCAAAAATATGCCGAGGAAGCTGCCGCAAAACAGATGAAACAGGTGCAGCAGAACTTCAACAATCATTGGGGGCTCCGCCGTACACAGCAGAACTTCATGCCTGGCGAGAAACCATGGCAGGACGAGCGCCATCAGGAGATACCCCATTTCATTGAGGACATAGCCAAGCAACAGTCAGTCTATAAGTACCTTGAGAACAAGTATGACGGCAATCAGGACTCCATAGACTACTACCTCAACAAGCCCCATACCGTCAAAGTGTTCGACTATGAGAAAGGTGAGGTTGAGCGCGAGATGTCCACGATGGACTCCATCCGTTACATGGTGAGCTTCATGCACTGCGCCTTTGTCGCCATGGAACCTCAGACGGGATACGTCAAGGCATGGGTGGGCGACATAGACTTCAACCACTGGAAATACGACAAGGTGACGGCTATGCGTCAGCCAGGATCCACATTCAAACTCTTCGTATATACCGAGGCAATGGAACAGGGACTCACCCCCTGCGACAAGCGCCGCGACGAATATTTCTCCATGAAGGTGTGGGATGCCTCTAAAAAGGAAGAGGTTACCTGGGCACCGACCAATGCCAACGGCTACTTCACGGGTGACTCCATGCCTCTGCGTGCAGCCTTCGCCCAGAGCATCAACTCCGTTGCCGTGCGACTTGGACAGGAGATGGGCATCAACAATATAATCGAGACAGCCCACAACATGGGTATCAAGAGCAAGCTTGACGATGCGCCGTCACTGGCTCTCGGCTCCTGCGACGTCAGCCTGCTCGAACTCACCAATGCCTACTGCACGGCAGCGAACAACGGCAAAGCGCACCCAGAACCAATACTGATAACAAAAATCCTCGACCGCAACGGCAACGAGATATACACCGCACCAACCGAGGAGAAGCAAGCCATCACCGTCAAGGCTGCCTACCTCGTGCAACAGCTGCTTCAGGCAGGACTGCGTGAGAGTGGCGGCACCTCAATGAGTCTGTGGGGCTACATCGGCAAATATACCGACACCGAGTTTGGCGGCAAGACAGGAACTTCCAACAACCACTCCGACGCATGGTTTATGGGTGTCAGTCCCAACCTCGTAGTCGGCGCATGGGTAGGTGGCGAATACCGCTGCATACACTTCCGCACCGGTGCTCTCGGACAGGGTTCACGCACGGCGCTACCCATCTGCGGTTACTTCCTGCAGTCCGTCATGGGCGACCCGCAGTTCAAGAAGTATCACGGCAAGTTCCAGAAGCCAGAAGACGCTGACATTGAACGCTCTATGTACGAATGTACCTACATCGGCAGGGCGCGCACAGACACCCTCGACGTCGATTCTCTCTCTCATGACAATGAGATACTGCTCGACGATGAAGGCAATCCGATAGAGCGTGAGCCTGGTAATGCCACCGAGCAGAAGCACTCCACAACCATCGAGGAAGAAGTAACCTTTGAAAATCTTTAAAACAGTAAACGGCAAACAGTAAACCTTATGCGCTCCCTGTTACTAATCATAATTTTCAGTTTTCAATTCTCAATTCTCAATT
>JAFVBX010000092.1 GCA_017479675.1 Prevotella sp. | reverse complement strand
TTTTCCAAAACGGGGGTAAAAACTACATCGTCATACTCATTCCCTCGTGTGATTTTACGAAGTCAAGAAGCTGTCGGTTTACCTTTATTCCAGGAAGGTGCGACTCAAGCTTCAGGGGCGCCGTACTCATGCTGTTATCGCGTATGGACAACAGCAGCTTCGTCTTGCCTGGCGACTCGGTGATGATGGTGGCAAGGTCGGAGAGCACGTTTTCCGTTGCCATGCCGATGCCATTGTCATTGTCGGCGCCGTCGCTGTCGCCATCCTCGCCTATTGCCATGTCATCTGAACCCACATTCACGTTTATGGTGTCCATATCCAGATGGATGGTCAGCGTCTCCATGAATTTCTCCGTCACGTCTTGCAGGAAATCGACATTCTGTATCTTGAGGTCGTAGATGCCGCTGCCTGCGCGGAACCTCTCCTGCGCCTTCAGTTTGACAAACACCGAACATCCCTCTGCCAGCTTACCCTGCCAGCGCGCCCATTCATCGCCGAACAAAGCCAGTTCGCCGACGCCCTCGAAGTCTTCTATGGTTACGATGCCCATAGGCTTGCCCGACTTGGTAAAACGCGAGTTGACACCAGTCACGATGCCTCCAAGGGTGAGCGTGTCCCTCTTTGCCAGTTCGGCACGGTCGGCATCCCTGCCTATCTCTGCGCACGACGTGTTGCACATACATTCAAGCACCATAGCAAACTCGTCCAACGGATGGGCTGAGAGGTAGATACCTACAAGTTCACGCTCCCTGTTGAGCTTCTCTATGGCGCTCCACTCCGCATCGGAAATGCTGCGCGGCTTGGCTATCTCTATGCTGTCAAAGTCGCCGAACAAGGTGTTGCTGGCATTAGCCTTCGCCGTCTGGTATTGTGAAGCATACACTGACAAAGCATCGATGAATTGGGAATATTTTCCACATGGCGCAACATACTGCTCCCGACGGAAGCCGAAGCTGTCGAGAGCACCTGACAGGGCGAGGCACTCCATAGCCTTCTTGTTCATTGAGGATGAAGGCACACGCTCCATAAAGTCATACAGGTCGCGGTAAGGACCGTTTTCGTCACGCTCCTTGATGATTGCCATCGTGGCGGCATCGCTCATTCCCTTTATGGCTGCCAGTCCGAAACGTATCACGCCTTTCTTGTTCACACCGAAGTTGGCATAAGACTCGTTGACGTCAGGTCCAAGGGTTGGTATGCCGAGAGCCTTACATTCGTCCATCAGCTTCGTGATTTCCTTGATGTCAGAGCGACGGCGCGTGAGCAGTGCCGCCATGAATTCCGCCGGGTAGTGCGCCTTCAGGTATGCCGTCTGGTAAGCCACCCACGAGTAGCAAGCGGCATGCGACTTGTTGAAGGCGTAGGATGCGAACTTCTCCCAGTCAGCCCATATCTTCTCAAGTACTTTGGGGTCGTGGCCGTTCTTTACTCCACCTTCAATAAACTTCGGTTTCATCGCATCTACGATGTCCTTCTTCTTCATACCCATAGCCTTACGCAGGGCATCGCTCTCGCCACGCGTGAAGTTGGCAAGTTGGCGTGACAACAGCATCACCTGCTCCTGATAGACGGTGATGCCGTAGGTGTCCTTGAGGTACTTCTCGGTGATGTCGATATCGTAGGTGATAGGCTCCCTGCCGTTCTTGCGGGCTATGAACGACGGAATGTAGTCCATAGGTCCAGGACGGTAGAGGGCATTCATGGCGATAAGGTCCTCGAACACGGTGGGATGAAGTTCGCGAAGATATTTCTGCATGCCTGCACTCTCAAACTGGAACGTACCTATGGTCTGTCCTCTCTGGTACAGCTGGTAGGTCAGTTCGTCGTCGATAGGTATGTTGTCGAGGTCCACATCGATGCCTCGCGTGAGCTTTATGTTGCGTACTGCCTCCTTCTGCTCCGACAAAGTCTTTAGCCCGAGGGAGTCCATCTTGATGAGTCCCGTTGACTCTATGACGTGTCCGTCGTACTGCGTCACGGCAGTCTTGGTGTCAGGAAAATCGGGGTCAACAGCCGTACTCACAGGCACATGGTCGCTGATAGGGTCGCGACAAATGATGAAACCGCAGGCGTGGATGCCCGTGTTGCGGATGGCTCCCTCAAGCATCTTGGCATACTTGATGGTGTTAGCCTCTGCCGGATTGAGCGAAGCCTCTGCCTGTTGCAACTCAGGCACTGCCTTGATGGCATTGACGAGGTTCATCTTAGGCGTCTTGCCGTTGACCTCGGGCAGGCGGTCGGGTATTGCCTTACACCATGCATTGACGACAGCGAGCGGCACCCTTTCTACACGTCCTACATCCTTGATGGCATTCTTTGTTGCCATAGTACCGTAGGTGATGATGTGGGCACAGTTCTCATGACCGTACTTGTCCATAACCCATTGCAACACCCTGCCTCGTCCGTCATCGTCAAAGTCGGTATCGATATCGGGCAGCGAGATACGGTCGGGATTGAGAAAACGCTCGAACAGCAGGTCATACTTCAAGGGGTCGAGCTTGGTTATTCCGAGACAGTAGGCAACGACAGAGCCTGCGGCACTGCCACGACCAGGTCCCACCCATACGTCCAACTCCCTGCGGGCGCTGTTGATGAAGTCCTGTACTATGAGGAAGTAACCAGGGAAACCCATGGTCTTCATGATATGCAGCTCGAAGCGCACACGGTCATCAACCTCCTTGCTGATGCCGATATTCTCTGCCCATGCCGACAGTTCATCGGCTTGCAACGGTCTGTCTATCTGCACATCCTTGTCGGCATATATGCGTGCAGCACCCTCGTAGGCAAGTTTGCCGAGGTAGTCTGCCTCGAACTTGATGCGGTACAGCTTGTCGTAGCCGCCGAGTTTCTTGATTTTCTTTTGTCCTTCTTCCTCCGGGAGCTGATTTTTGCCGAATTCATCGGAGGTAAACTCGTTATACAGGTCTGCCTCAGAGAAGCGCTCACGCCACTGCTCTTCCGTTCCAAACTCCGATGGAATAGGGAAAAACGGCATGATAGGATCGCTCTCCAGATTGTACATCTCCACCTTGTCGAGTATCTCAAGAGTGTTGTCAAGAGCCTCGGGAACGTCGGAAAATATCTCGTTCATCTCCTCCTGTGTCTTGAACCACTCCTGCTTGGTGTACAGCATACGCTGCGGATCGTCAAGGTCCTTGCCCGTTCCGAGGCACAAGAGGTGGTCGTGAGCCTCAGCGGCATCCTTGTCGATAAAGTGGCAGTCGTTGGTGCAGACAAGCTTTATATTGTATTCCTTGGCAAACTCTATCAACACCCTGTTGACCTTCTGCTGCATGGGGAAGGTCTCCCTGTTGGCACGCAGGTTAGGGTCTTTCACCTCATGGCGCTGCAACTCCAGGTAGAAGTCATCGCCCCAAAGGTTCTTATGCCACTCCACAGCCTTTCGCGCGCCCTCTATGTCGTCTGCAAGTATCAGCTTTGGTATCTCTCCGCCGATGCATGCCGAGCACACTATGAGGTCTTCGTGGAAGCGCTCCAGGTCCTCGTGGTCGGTTCGGGGACGTCCGTAGAAGCCGTCAACCCATGAGCGAGACACCAGACGTATAAGGTTTTTGTAGCCGTTGAGGTTCTTGGCAAGGACTATAAGGTGCCAGCCGCTGAGGTCTATCTTGTCATCCATGCGCTTCATGCCGCGTCGCGCCACATACATCTCGCAGCCGAAGATAGGCTTGAAAGGCTCCTTGCCAGCCTTCTTCAACTCTTTGTTGGCTTTGTTACACTCGTCGAAAAGGTCCTTCACGCCGAACATATTGCCGTGGTCGGTAATCGCCATACCACGCATACCGTCGGCAATGGCACGGCTAACGAGGTCAGAGACTTTGCTCTGACCGTCAAGAAGGGAATAGTGGGTGTGGGTATGAAGATGAACAAAATTATGCATAGTGACTGCGAAGTTAATAAATTTTATTCGTTAAAAGCTGCTTAACTGACTTTTTATCACCTTTTTCTCACATATTTATATAAATTATTTGCACAATTCGACAAAAATCTTTACCTTTGCATAGATTACAAGCAACGAAAGATACAACAACCATGGGAGAGAAAATACAAAAACTCAAAAGGATAAAGAAGATTAAAAAAATCCGCATCCACCGCGAAGGTACCGACACGCTGATATACAGTGCAATGATACTTATCGCTGTGGGCATCATTCTGTGGAGGTCGTTCGACAGCCACGTACCTTTCTTTGTCTTTGCCGCCATCTTCGGTCCCATCTGGTGCGTGGTGCTCAACTTCTTCCGTTGCCCCATACGTCTCTATGGCACCGACGACACAGAGAAACTCGTCATAGCACCTGCCGACGGACACATCGTGGTCCTGGAGGACGTGGAGGAAAACCAGTATTTCCACGAGAAGAGAAAGATGGTGAGCATCTTCATGAGCCTATGGAACGTGCATGCCAACTGGTTCCCCGTTGACGGAACGGTAAAGATGGTGAAGCACAAGAACGGAAAGTTCCACAAGGCATGGCTGCCAAAGGCGGCAGAGGAGAACGAGATGACCGACATCATCATAACGACTCCCGACGGCACCGACATCCTGTGCCGCCAGATAGCAGGAGCAATGGCACGCCGCATCGTGACCTATGCCAAGGAAGGCGACACTTGCTACATCGACGAACACCTCGGATTTATCAAGTTCGGCTCACGCGTTGACCTGTATCTTCCTGCCGACACCGAGATAAAGGTGACTATGGGACAGGCAACCACAGGCAACCAGACCGTCATCGGAATACTCAAATAGTTCATAATTAACAATTCATAGTTCATAATTGAAGAAACATATACCAAATATGATTACGTGCTGCAATCTCATCTGCGGTTGCATCGCTACTACATACGCCATCACGGGACACCCTGTGATGGCTTTGCTGTTTATCGTACTCGGTGCCACTTTCGACTTCTTCGACGGCATGACGGCACGCCTGCTGCACGTATCGAGCGAGATAGGCAAGGAACTGGACTCGCTTGCCGACGATGTTACCTTCGGCGTAGCTCCATCTGCAATCATCTTCTATGAGCTGCAAGTGCTGGACAATCCGTTCCGCTCGCTGAACTTGCAGCTGTCAACTTGCAGTGTGCAGTTCGGTGAAGTCATCCCCTACCTCGCATTCATCGTTGCTGCATTCAGCGCCGTGCGTCTGGCGAAGTTCAACCTCGACACCCGACAAGCCACATCGTTCATCGGACTGCCGACACCTGCCAATGCGCTCTTCTGGGGTTCGCTGATAGCAGGCTTCGGTCCCGTACTGGAGCAATACGGTTGGTTCTCCCTGCTCATCATCGTGGGCATATTCCTCAGTTCATGGGTACTGGTGGCAGATATACCTATGTTTGCCCTCAAATTCAAGCACTGGGGCTTCAAGGGCAACGAGGTCAAGTATCTCTTCATCGCTTTCTCTGCCCTCGTTCTTGTTGCCACCATCGCACTGGGCATAGCGACAGGACAGACAAACTTGTGCTATTCTGGCTTCTCCATCATAATCGTTGCCTACGTACTGGTAAGCCTTGCAGTTGACAAACCGAAGGTATAGTGCAAATCATAATTTTCAATTGTCAATTCTCAATTTTCAATTAGAAACAATGACCGACGAGGACTACATGCGCAAAGCCTTAGCGGAAGCACAGCAGGCAGCAGGGGAAGGCGAGATACCCATCGGCGCCGTAGTGACATGCAGGGGAAGGATTATTGCCCGAACGCACAACCTTACGGAGACCTTGCACGATGTCACAGCACATGCCGAGATGCAGGCTATCACCGCAGCTGCCAATACCTTGGGAGGCAAATACCTGCAAGACTGCACCATATACGTCACCGTAGAGCCATGCCCCATGTGTGCCGGAGCACTTGGATGGGCGCAGATAGCGCGCATTGTCTATGGAGCAAAGGACGAGAAACGCGGCTATACATCGTACGCACCGAAGGCGCTACATCCTAAGACCGAGATAACAAGCGGAGTACTCGAAGACGACTGCCGCTCACTCATGCAAGACTTTTTTAAACAGAAAAGGTAATATGCTGACATTCTTCACCACCAACCTATGGCTGCTATGGCTCATCGTGAGTCTGGCATGCCTCATCATCGAGCTAAGCAGCGGTGACTTCTACTTCGTCTGCTTTGCACTCGGAGCATTGGCATCCGTCATCTTTGCCGCCTGCGATGCGCCGTTCATAGCACAGTTGCTGTCATGGGTGATAGCGTCGGTGCTGTGTCTTGTCTTCGTCAGACCGTCACTGGTGAAACGTCTCCACGACCGACAGGAGCGCAAGAGCAATGCCGACGCACTGATAGGACGCAGCGGCAAAGTCATAGAAACGATACCTGCCGACGGCTATGGCTACGTGCAGATTGACGGCGACCAGTGGCGCTCCCTCTCTGCCGACCATACCGAGATAGCAGTGGGCACCACCGTTACAGTGGTGGAGAGAGACAGCATCATTCTTACAGTGAGTAAAAAGTAATAAGGAATAAAGAATAAAGTATAAGGTATAAAGTATAAAGTTTTAGTATTATGGAATTTCTAACAGGACTATTCATCGTGCTGCTCGTACTTGCAGCCATCGTACTCAAGAAGACTATTGTAATCATACCGCAGTCGGAGACGAAGATTGTGGAACGACTGGGTAAGTACTACCAGACTCTCGACCCTGGCATCAACTTCATCATACCCTTCATCGACAAGGCGAAGGACATGGTAGCTATGGCACGCGGACGCTACGTCATGACCGACCGCATAGACCTCCGCGAACAGGTGTATGACTTCGACCGCCAGAACGTCATCACCAAGGACAACATACAGATGGAAATCAATGCCCTGCTCTATGTCCAGATTGTCGATCCCTTCACGGCTGTATATGAAATAAACAACCTGCCAAACGCCATCGAGAAGCTGACGCAGACCACCCTACGTAATATAATAGGTGAACTGGAACTCGACCAGACACTTACCTCACGCGACACCATCAACACCAAACTGCGTGCCGTGCTCGACGATGCCACCAACAAATGGGGCATCAAGGTTAACCGTGTAGAGTTACAGGACATCATACCGCCATCAACCGTGCTGCAAGCTATGGAGAAGCAGATGCAGGCAGAGCGCAACAAGCGTGCTACCATCCTGACATCTGAAGGCGAGAAGCAGGCTGTGATACTCAAGTCGGAGGCTGACAAGACTGCTGCCATCAACCGTGCCGAGGCAACGAAACAGCAGGAGATACTCCGCGCCGAGGGTGAGGCACAGGCTCGCATACGCAAAGCAGAGGCAGAGGCTATCGCCATCGACAAGATAACCGAAGCTGTGGGCAAGACCACCAATCCTGCCAACTATCTCTTGGCACAGAAATACATACAGACGCTGCAAGAGATAGCCAAGGGCAACGACACCAAGACCGTCTATCTGCCTTACGAGGCAACGAACCTCATGGGTTCCATCGGCGGAATAAAAGATCTTTTTAAGAATTAAAAAAAGGCTCCCGATTGGGAGCCTTTTTTTTGTTATTTATCCAACGCCTCGTACTTCGAGTGCTGGCTTCTGTATTCAGGAACTATCTCCTTCATCTTCTTCACTATCGCCATGTCGTCGTAGTCCATAGAGAGGGCATACAGCTCCTCCTCGTTCTTCAATGCAGCGGCATAGTCATATTCCCTCACGGCGGCAACCTTTATCTTCGGATGGTGCGTAGGCTTTGTCAGCTCGGCATCGTTGAGCACCTCCTCATAGAGTTTCTCGCCGTCACGCAGTCCAGAATAAACTATCTTCACGTCTTTCGCTCCGCTGAGGTCTATCATGCGCTGCGCCAGGTCGGCTATGCGCACCGGCTTGCCCATGTCGAAGACGAATATCTCGCCTCCCTTACCCATCGTTCCTGCTTCGAGCACCAGCTGACAAGCCTCTGGTATGAGCATGAAGAAACGTATGATGTCGGGATGTGTCACCGTCACAGGTCCTCCCTGTTTTATCTGTTCACGGAACAGTGGTATCACCGAACCGTTTGAGCCCAGCACGTTACCGAAGCGCGTAGTGATAAACTGTGTCACCGCCGGCGTGCCGTTGGCCTGCTTCATCTCGCCCATCGCCTTGTTGAGACTCTGGCAGTATATCTCGCAGATACGCTTCGAGCATCCCATCACGTTTGTCGGGTTGACAGCCTTGTCGGTGCTTATCATCACGAACTTCCTCGTGCCGTACTTCACTGCAAGGTCGGCTATCACGCGCGTACCATATATATTATTCTGCACTGCGATGGCAGGGTTACTCTCCATCATCGGCACGTGCTTGTAGGCAGCAGCATGGAATACGTACTCTGGCTTGTGGGCACTGAACAGCCTCTCCATGTGCGTCTTGTTGGATATGTTGCCCACCACCGTCTCGCACGCTATCTCCGGGTGGTCCTTCTTCATGTATAGGCTCACGTCGTGCATAGGCGTCTCCGCCTGGTCTATGAGCACCAGCTCGGCAGGATCGTACCTCGATACCTGCTTCACCATCTCGTAGCCTATCGAGCCTGCTGCACCCGTGATGAGTATTCGCTTACCTTGCAGCATCAGTCCGATGGCATTCATATCCACCTCTATCTTGTCTCGCGGCAACAAGTCCTCGATGTCAACCTCGCGCAGCTGCCTTACGGTATCCTTCTCGGGGCTCCACTCCTCCGTGTCGGCTACCATCATTATCTTTATGCCAGCCTTTATCAGCGAGTTCTGCAGCGCCGTGTCCTCACGGAACACGTCCTTCTGTATGGGGCTCACCACCATCACCGTGGCGCCCTCGTCCCTCATGTGCTGTATCAGGTTAGGACCGTTGCGCCTTACCTTCACGCCCAACAGGTACTTCGACTTCAGCGAGCCGTCGCTCACGAAGCCTCGCAGCTCAAACTTGCTGCCGCCCTCTCTGAAAGCATGTCCCAGGGCTATGCCGCCCTCATGCACGCCGAAGATAAACGCCCTCTGCTTGTGCGACGTTGAGAAAAGCGTCTCGTACAGGTATTTCACTATGATGCGCAGTCCCCACTGCCCCATGATGCTCATCAGCATCATCAGTACGATGGTAGCCCATCGCAGACCACCGACGACCGAACTGTCGGGAGCCACCATGTGGACGAAGGAGATACACATGCCGCCAAACAACACCGAGTTCATCACCTTGATGAAGTCTATCGTGGTGGTATAGCGTATCACGCCGCTGTAGGTATGAAACAGACGCATACCCACGATGAAGAACGGCAAAACCAAAACCCACGTCCTGACGAAGTTCCAGAAATGCTTCGACATGTCCAGACCGCCTGCAACGGCATACGTAGCCACCATGCCGCTGACAAACACTATTATGCAGTCTATCAATATGATGCTCCAAAAGGGTAACGACCTTTTGGTAAACCATCTGTTCCTTATTTCCTTGGTTCCTACCATATCAGAACTCCTTTCCCTATTGCGAATAGCAGTACTCCCTGCAAAGTTACAACTTTTTTGTAAAACACAAAAAAAAATATCATTTTTTCAACTATTTTGGTTTTAATTTTGTACTTTTGCAGAGTCTTTATACCTAACAGCAAACATTATGACAACATATCAAGACATATTCCGACAGATACGCACCATACCACGTCCCTCCCACCATGAGGAGCGCATAGCCGACTTCCTCTGCCAGTTTGCAGAGGACCACAGCCTCACCTATCGTCGCGACGACCATAACAACGTGGTGATAGAGAAGCCCGCATCGCCTGGCTACGAAGACCACGAAACCGTAGTGATACTCAACCACATGGACATGGTGTGCGTCTCCGAGCCCGGCAAGGACTTCAATCCCCTCACCGACCCCATAGAGGCGATTGAATATAATGGGAACGAGAACGGGAACGAGAACGGGAACACGTGGATGAAAGCCAACGGCACTTCCCTCGGAGCCGACAACGGCATCGGACTCTCTATGGCACTCGCCATACTCGCAGACCCCACGCTGCCCCACCCACGCCTCGAGGTGCTCACAACCACCAACGAGGAAGACGGCATGAGCGGTGCACAGGCACTGTCGCCCTCCTTCATCAGCGGTCGCCGCGTCGTAAACCTCGACTCCGAGGCCTACGACGAAATCACAGTGGCATCGGCAGGCGCCATAATACAACGCGCC
>JAFVBX010000091.1 GCA_017479675.1 Prevotella sp. | reverse complement strand
GGTGATGTTATCGGTAAGACCTTTGTTGTCGAAGTTACCGTCACAGCCGTCCTGGAAGTCACAGTGGTCAACCCATGCCTTAGTTACACCGTCGAAGCAGAGGTTATCCCAACCGTCACAGTCGTATGCGCCAGGACCTACGAAGGTAAGGTTGCGCAGGATGATGTTGCTTGAACCTTTCTTGAAATAGAGAATACCAGACTTATCCTTGTTCTGCTGCGCGCTGATGAGCTTAACACCCTTAACGGCAAGCAGAGTCTTGTTGGTTGCGAGTACAGAGATGTGGTTTGTTACGGTAATGTCCTTTGTGATGATGATTACCTTTGAGCCTGAAGCTGTCAGTGCGCTCTCAAGAGCAGAAGCTGATGTTACGAGCGTTGGGCTGGCAGAGCCGCCACCTGTTGCACCTGCGCCATAGCCGAAAGCGGATGATTTGTAACCAGAAGCACCAGCAAATGCTGAAGAAACTCCGAGCGTGAGGCATGCTAAGCCTGCGAGTAAACTCTTTTTCATAATGTCTTGAAAAGTTAAGTTAGTAAAAATTAGTATAGTTATATATATTTTATTTATCTTAGCCTTACAGTATCTCGCAACGTACAAACACATTCCTTCCTCTCCCGACCGGGGTAGCATACACCCTGCCTTGACAAAGACGTAAAAGAATGATTTGTAATTATTTCCGTAGTTAGTTAGTAGATGTTTGGCGAACTGTGCGCGCAAACAATTTTTCTTGGGGGCAAAGTTCGGAATAATTATCCATACTGCAAAATTATTTTGGTGAAAAATTGTTAACGTACACAATTTTCTTTATACACCTTATTATAATATATAGGGACTATAGATATTATAGGAACTATAGGTACTATAGTGATAAAAAAACTGTAACATAAATTTTGCGGAACAAAAAAATATTCGTAATTTTGCCCTCACAACAACTTTTTTCAGCGCAATGGCACTTAACATAAACAAAAATCTAAAGGCTTACTACAGCATTAGGGAGGTATCGCAGATGATAGGAGTTACGGAGGCTACGCTGCGTTACTGGGAAACGGAGTTCTCGTTTCTGAAACCACGCACCACGTCAAACAACGTGCGACAGTATCAAGAAAAGGATATAGAGAACATCAAGATAATCTATAACCTGGTGAAGGTGCGCGGACTGAAGATTGCCGCTGCACGCAAAGCCATCTATGCCAACCGCGCCGGAGTGGAGCACCAGACAAAGATAATGGCGAAACTGACGGACATAAAGTCACAACTCGTGGAACTGAAGGAAGCCCTTGATAAAATCGTTTAGGGAAACGATAACGAAACGCTTCGAAACGATAACGATACGCATTGCTACGAAAACGAAACGCGATCTATGCTCGCTACGAAAACGAATATTATTTAACCTAATAAATTATGTATAGCGATCCAAAAGACTGTCTGTATTGTACCAACAACCAGACCCAGAAAGACTTGATGATTGAAATATGTCATCTGCGTGTGTCACGTCTCTTCCTCTTCAAGGAGCAGACATACAGAGGACGTTGCCTCGTGGCTTACGACAAGCACGTGAACGACCTCAACGAGCTCAACGACCAGCAGCGCAACGACTTCATGGCTGACGTGGCTCAGGCTACACGTGCCATGCAACGTGCCTTCAACCCTGAGAAGATAAACTACGGTGCTTTCTCTGACACACTGTCTCACCTCCACTTCCACCTTGCACCTAAGTACAAGGGTGGTCCTGACTATCCAGGTTTGTTCCGCATGAACCCAGGCGAGGTGTATCTCTCTGACGAGGAATACAAGGAAATGATTGAAAAGATTAAGGCAGAGCTTTAATCAGTTCACAGTTATAGTTCATAGTTTTGCTTTATCCTCTATTATTTGAACCCAACCTCCACACCATCGTGTGGGGAGGCAATAAGCTCTGCTCCTACAAAGGAGTGGAGCAGTGTGCCGACCCCATAGGCGAGAGTTGGGAGGTGAGTGCTGTGGAGTCGAGTCCATGCACCATTGCCAACGGTCCGCTGAAAGGCAGAAACCTTATCAACGTGGTAGAGGAGTATGGCAAGGAACTGTTGGGCGAAGCGGTATATAACCAATATGGCGGCAAGTTGCCCCTGTTGGTAAAGTTTATCGATGCCAAGAAAGACCTCAGCATACAGGTGCACCCCAACGATGAACTGGCAAGGAAGCGCCACAACAAGTTCGGCAAGACGGAGATGTGGTACATCATCGATGCCGAGCCGGGGGCTGCGCTCTATTCTGGTTTCAAGGAGAAAATAACCAAGGAGGAATACAAGCAACGCGTTGAAGACGGAACGATATGCGACGTGTTGGCAAAGCACGAGGTACATCCTGGCGACGTGTTCTTCATCCCTGCCGGCAGGGTGCATGCCATCTGCGGCGGCATACTGCTTGCCGAGGTGCAGCAGTCGAGCGACGTCACCTACCGCATATATGACTACAACCGCCCAGGACTTGACGGCAGACCTCGCGAGCTGCATACCGACCTTGCCGTCGATGCGATAGACTTCAACGTTTCGCCAGAATATCGCACATTCTACGGCAACGCCAAGGACAAAGCGGCACAGGTTATCGACACGCCATTCTTCGACGTTAGGGTGATGGATCTCGACGAACCCTTCCACCGCAACCTCATAAAATACGACTCTTTCATTATCTCCATGTGCATCAAGGGCAGTTGCAGGATTTCACTGCGCAACTACGACGGACCGGAAAAGGAGATAGTGCTGCGAGAGGGCAACTCTTGTCTCATCCCTGCCTCGCTTGCCGACTACGACGTCACTCCCCTATCGCCTGACACAAGGTTGCTTGATGCGCACCTCGACCGTAAGAATCGTTCCCTCGTTCATAAGGTATTACGTGCCCTTAAGATAACACGCAAATAACAAATCAACTTGATTTGTTAAACAAAATAGGTTGAATTGCAAAACAAAATAACTTGATTTGTTGAACAAATCAAGTTATTTTGTTATCTTATAGTTTAGCTTGTGCTATGCTAATGCTTTGCTACACTACCTTAAAAGCTGACCTGCAGCACTATACTGTTTGCCAACCTTCAAGATAATGAGGCTCGTTCCCCTGACGTATTTTGCCACAGGCGTTGCCTTGACATCTTTTTCCACTACGTTCTCTACCGCCGTTTCGCCTGCGCCATACACCGTATAGAGGTCGAAGGAGAGATGTGGCGGCTGGTTGTAGCCCACGTTCTGCCATACGATAGCCTCATCATACTGACGGTCGTCACGCAAGGTCGGTATCATATAGTCGGTAGGAATATCTGTGGCAGTAATGACAAAGTTGTTGACACCGTCACCTGCCTCCCAAAGCACCACTTCCTCTCGCCAGTCGCCAAACAGGTCGCCGAACACGATAGGATTGCGCTTGGTGCCGTTGTTCTCTGTACCAGGCACGTAGTTTGAACCTGAGAACTTGTAGCGGTCCCAGCCGTTGGTGTCGTCGTTCCATGAGGCAATGATGCTCTTGTCATAGAACTCGCTCTGCAGGTCGCCGTCCCAATAGATGCGATTGTTTGGTGCCGCACCGCTTGAACCGATAGCCCAAGCATCAGCAATGATGTCGCCCAGCTTGTCCTCCTGCGTACTTACCACGCTGCGGAGAGGTGTGAAGACAATGTACTCCGCACCCTTGTTGCTCTTGGAGAAGTCTGCCATCAGTCCGCGACCAGTGTCCTTTTCTCCGTTCTCACGAAGTATAATGGCACCAGTCTTGGCATCGTGCAGGTCATAGCCGAAGCTGCCGTACTCATGAACCATGAACACCTCCATACCTGGGTTGTCGAGGTCGAAGTCGCTCACATGGAGGGCATCGCCGTGCATCAGTCCCGTACGATAGAGACAGCTGCCGTCATCGTCGAGTGTTCCTGCGCCATATACTATCTCGTCCTTGCCATCCTGGTCCACGTCAGCTATCACGAGGCTGTGGGCACCCTCACCATAGATGCCCTGCCCTGCCGTTTCCGAGGTGTGTACCCAACGCGTGGTGAGATTGGTACCGTCCCAGTCAACGGCTGCTGCCGAAGCTGAGTAATAGTAACCGCGTGTCCACACGATGGAAGGATGCACGCCGTCGAGGTATGCGGCAGCAGCCAGATAGCGGTCGGACCTGCCGCCGTAGCTGTCGCCCCATGTGGCAACGACATTATAAGGCAGCGGATGTCTCACAGTCTTCAACTCACGTCCCGTAGCTCCGTCAAACACTGTGAGATACTCTGGCGTTTCGCCCAGCACGTGACCTTGCGCCTTGTCAGGCACATTGTCTGTGTTATACCATATCTTGGCAGGGCCAGAAGCAGACTCTGACTCCATCAGCACGAAGTTGCCCTCGCCGTCAACAGTGCCAGGGGCTGTCTTTACCACGAGTTCGCCGAAGCCGTCACCATCGAAGTCATAGCACAGGAACGGCGTAGTGTGAGCACCTGAGCGGATATTCTGACCAAGGTCTATGCGCCACAACAGTTGTCCTGACAGCTTGTAGCAGTCAATGAAGGTGTTGGAAGTAATGCCGACAGACGACGCATCACGGGAGTTTGAAGGTTCCCACTTCAGTATGAGTTCGTCCTCACCGTCACCGTCCATATCGTAGAACGAGCCATCGTTAGGTGTATAGGTGGCATTCATGCCACGCTCATCGGTAGGTGCAGGTGCCATAGGTATGCGCAGCGACTGGTTTGCCCACGTGGTGCACTCCATCGTCTCCTGCACGGCATCACCGTTGCACACCTCAAGTTTGTATGTATCACTTGCCGTACCCTCGGTGTCTTCGTAATTGGTACGGTCGGTGAGCGATGTCACGAGCGTACCGTTACGGTAGAGTTTATAGGTAAGGTCGGCATCGCTCCTGCGCATTCTCCATGAAACGAGGTTGCCCTGTCCGCCGTTTGCAACACGATTGAGAGCCATCAGACCTCGGTTCTTTGGCACTGCAACACCCTTTGGCTGCGGGTTAGATATGGGAAAGTACACCTTGACCGTCATCTTCTCCACCTCGCCGTTCATGACCTTAGCCGTGAGGTAGTGACCTTCGCACGTCACTTGCTTTGTCCAGCCTTTTGCCACCGCTGCATCCGTCAGTTCCATACCGTAGGTCGTTGGTGCCTCAGTAAGCTTCGTGGTGGTATAATAGCAGTCGCCAGACATGAAGCCGCTGACATTACTTATATATTCCGTGCCGTTGGCAGTAAGAGACTTTATGAGGTCGCCGGCGGTATATTCCTCCTCGTCCATCACACCCTCTATCACCACGTTGCGTATGGCGAAAGCCTTACCAGCATCGACACTCAGACCATAGAGCACAAGGCTGACCTGACTTTCTGCCACCACTCCAGAAACAGTAAAGTCATACTGACCGTAACCCGTAGAGGTGGCAGCATTGATCTTGTTACGTACAAGACTTATTGCCTCTGCCTGGTCTGATATTTTCTGCTCAGCGTTTCCGTCATACTTGAAGCGTACCGTCAGTGATGGTTTGTCCGTTCCTACCTTCATACCCTGAAACGACAGTTTGGTAACCTTCAACTTATGGCCTGCCGCAATGTTGAGTGTAAAGGTGACGGAACTGGTAGCAGAGGCAGTAGATACCTTTGCCGTAGCCGTATATTTGGTAAAGGGGTTGGATGAATAGCTCACGGACTCATACCCAGTATCGCCTGCTACCGATGTCACGGCAGCAAGAGTAAGGTTTGAACCGTTAGCATAGTCAGTGGTCAGCAACTGTGTATATTCACTGCCGCCGCTTAGCGCCGCCTCCCCTGGATTGGCATAGCTGTTCATTGTCCATGTAGCACTGACTTCCTGCGCAGTCGCTATTTGTGCCATCGTCACTATGGATATTAAACAAAGTATTATCTTTTTCATAGTTTCCTTTCCTATATATAAATAAGTAAAAATAAAATAATCTCTCCCTCCATCATGCGGAGAGAGAGATTACTCATATAGTTTTATTATTTCACGATCTGTCCTGCTGCACTATACTGCTTGCCGTCCTTGATGATATAGAGCTTGCCATCGCGCAGAACCTTGCCGTTTGCAATACCGTTGACAACGGCTGACTCTCTGAGTTCAGCTATGCCAGACTCTTCATTTACGAGATAGGTAAACGTAACTTTAAGATAAGCTTGCTTGTTCTTGCCTGCTGAATCTGCAGAGTCTATCTTGGAATTGTCAAAAGAGAGGACAATATTCTGAGTGGCTTCAAAATCAGAGTAAGACTTGCTTACTGGAGTCTGACCTGCCGTGCCACCAGGAAGTACGAGTGATGGGGCAGATGCTGAGCCGTCGATAACTGAGCCGTCAACAGCCACCGTTGTGAGACTGATAGAGCGGTCTGCCGCAGTTGACTTATTGTTGGAATATCCCTCAACCTTTATGCCAATGATAGTGTAGCCTTCCTTGACGCTATAGGTTACGGTGTTGCCGTTGTTGCCAGTGCGCACCTTGACATAGCCGTCAGTGCTTGAATCCGTATATTCCTCTTTTTCGCCCGTAGTATAGCATACACCTGAAACGACTGCCTTGTCTGAGCCAGCAGCAACAACCACCTCTGTCTTTCCTGCTGAAAGGTTCTCGTAGGTGAACACTGCCTTCAGGAATATCTGTTTGTTCTTGCCGTTTGCATCTTCTTCCTGCGTGACGATATTTGAATTGTCAAACATGAACACGATAGACTCTTTTGCGTCAAGCACGTTATAGTTTTTTACGATAGGTGTCTGACCTGCAGTGCCACCTGGGAAGATAGTCTCATCATCATCCACCTCAACGCCATCGACATACATTTTCTTCATATAGATAGAACGGTCTGCCGTGGTTGACTTGTTATTAGAATATCCCTCAAGTTTCAGAGAGGTGATGCGATAACCCTTGTTGACGGTGAATGTCAAGGTGCCATAACCAGTCTCGGCATCAACATTGTTACCAGTGCGCACTTTCAGGTATCCATTCTTTACGTCAGCCGTCAATTCTTGATTAGCGCCGCATGAGAAACTTGTACCTGTATATACCTCTTTGTCTGCTGAAGGTTTGTGGTCTGCGTCCAGATTATCTACATCTCCGCTTGTCGGCTCCACTGTTCCTGCAGGAGCATGGCTTTCAGTCTGCGTTACGTATGTAGAACCGTCAACACCGAGATAGTCAGGCAGGTAGTAACTGAGGTGAGGTGGCTGGTTGTAAGAGGCATTCTGCCAAGCAATAGCCATACGATACTGGTGGTCTTCCATTAGGCAAGGCACCTTATACTCTGTTGGCTCTGGAGTAGAGAAGATAAGCAGTTCACAGTTTGGAGCACTCCAATCAGCCTCATAGTTTATCATGATAAGCTCCTCGCGCCAGTCTCCAAGCAAGTCAGCCTGTATGCATGGTGTTGCCTTCGTTGTGTTGACCGTTTGTGGCTGGTCAAAAGTCTTAAACTCTTGGAATGTGAATATCTTCTGTGAAGCCGTGTTCCATGCACGGATACGCGGTGCGCAACCTGTTGAAGCATCATATCTGCCATCAAATGTCTGGTCGTATGGGTCGCCAGTCCAGTAGATACGGAAGTTAGTGTCGGGCTT
>JAFVBX010000090.1 GCA_017479675.1 Prevotella sp. | reverse complement strand
TCACCGTTGACGTCGCCTATGCTTATGCCGTGAACGCCCTGTCCGTAGCTTGACTTACCCTGAGAGGTTACAGGGTCAGAGTCTTGGTCATAGAGTTTCGTTCCTGATGCATTCACTACGCTCCACTTGTCCTTGGCAGTACCCTTATGGAGCCAGCGGGTAGAGAGCTGACCATTGCGATAGTCAACAGCCCAGATATAGCAAGCGGTGTAGTAGCCACGCTGCATGATGGCAGAAGGCAACGCATCCAAGCCGTCGAGATAAGCAACAGCTGCATTGTAGCGCTCCGCACGGTTGTAACTACTGTCACCCCAACAAGAATTAAGGCTGGTGTCACCTGTCGGGAAGTCAGCCATAGAACGACCTGGAGAATAGAATATGGTGTGTATCGCAGCACCTGTCTCGCCGTTGAATACGGTGAGGAACTCAGCGCCAGCCGTCACACGTCCCTTTGAGTTCACGCTTACTGTAGAAGGAGCGATAGCCTGTATGGTGGCGTTGCCTGCAGCGGTGACATAGTTGCCCTTACCGTCCTTGGTGTCAGGAGCGGTCTTGAAGATAACCTCTGCCTTGCCATCACCGTCGAAGTCATAAACGAGGAACTGCGTGGTGTGGTTGCCTGAGCGTATGCCGTCACCCACGTCGATGCGCCACAACTGCGTGCCGCTCATCTTGTAGCAGTCGATGTATGTAGCACTTGCTATGCCGTCCTTGCCTGAGTCGCGCTGGTTGTCTGGGAACCACTTTACTATCAGCTCATACTCGCCGTCACCGTCAACATCGCCCACAGAGATGTCGTCAGGACGATAGCGACCGGTGAGGTTTCCTGTTATTGACTTACGGGCAGCAGGACGTGGTATGCTTATCTTGGTAAACATATTGTTCCAAGCGGTGCAGGTAGCCTCGTCGCCGTTTGAGCTCTTCACCTTGTAGGTGTCGCCAGCCTTGCCTGAAGCATCGAGATAGTTTGTCTTGGTGCTGATGCCCGTAGCTATCTCCGTACCGTTGCGATATACAGAGAACGTGGCAGCGCCGTCAGCCGACAGATAGCGCCATGATACGAGGACACCCTGTTTTGTCATTACCGCTACAGGGGCACGGTTGAGTTTCTCCTTTACCTGCACGTCGGCATTGGCAGTGAGGAGAGTAAATGCCATGAGGCAAACAGTTAATAGTCTTTTCATTGTTGCTATATTGTTGTTTTTAATTATAAGTCCGAATGCAAAGTTACAAAAAATTGTTGACAGATGCAGGGGGGACGTAGGAAGTTTAACATACTATTATTAAAAAATGACACAATTATTAACCCTAAAATATGTATTGTGAACTTTTTTTACTACCTTTGCAGGCGAATATGCAAAAGAGCAAGATACTCATAGTAAGCGACATGTGCGGATACGGCAAGGTGGCGGCAGCAGCCCAGATGCCAATCTTCTCGTATATGGGGCACGACGTGTTCACCCTGCCCACCATGCTCATAAGCAACACTTTCCCCTATGGCAAGTACGCCATGCTGGAGAGCACTGGCTATATTGCCGAAGCACTGACGAAATGGAAGGAACTGGGCTTCCGCTTCGATGCCATAACGACAGGCTTCATGGCGAGCGAGCGACAGGCACAGATGGTGGCACAGTATTGCAGGGAACAGGCGGCACTCGGCACGGCGATATATGTGGACCCCGTAATGGGCGACTACGGCAAGCTCTATGGCGGTGCCGACGAGGGCACTATACGCTGCATGAGGGAGATGCTCAGCGTGGCACACCTCTGTTTCCCTAACTACACCGAGGCATGCCTCCTTACCGACATACCCTACAAAGACGAAGGAATAAGCAGGGCGGAGGCGATAGAACTGGTGAACAAAGTGCGCCGCATCGGCTCCATGTCTGTCATCATCACCAGCTGCATCATCGACGGCGAACATGCCGTAGTGGGCTACAACCACTTCAGCGGCAAGCATTTCTTGTTGCCCTACGAAGAGATACCCGTGCAGTTCCCTGGCACAGGCGACATCTTCTCAAGCATCATAGTGGGTAAGTTGCAGGATGGTGAGAAACTGGAAAGCGCCACCCAGTCGGCTATGGACATACTGCACAGCTGGATAGACCGCAACAAGGACAACGAAGACAAGAATCGTGGCATACCAATCGAAAGACATTTGAATGAGCTTTGACCTTTGACCTCCGACCTTTGACCTTTAATTCTATCCGCGATAGTATTATCCGCGACATAGAGTCTCATGCCGAATGGCGTGAGGAAGTCCGTCGTGGCAAGATGTTCGGTTTCTTGATTTATGAAGGTGGTGTCTTAAAGGCGTACTCTGGACAAATCTTAGGACGCAGCGACTGGGAGGGCTACGTGCCCGCCATCTTCGACTATCTGCAGCCC
>JAFVBX010000089.1 GCA_017479675.1 Prevotella sp. | reverse complement strand
GGGCTTATCCAGGGTATGTTGCATAGACAACCTACGTAGAGTATGATAGCTCGCCAGTTGTATGACACTATGTTGGTATATTTCATCAGCGGACGGCTCTCATTGCAGAAGTCTTCGCGAAACTCTTGCGGTACGTTGTCGAGGGTGCCATATCGCTGTGTTAACCTTTGCTTGAGACGCTGAAACCAAGGGGTGGACTGTTCCTGTTTCTTGCAATAGTTTGAGTAGTTGGCAAAGAAGAGTATGCCGACAAGATTGCGTTCGCCGAGGTACTTGTGGTATAGCGCTTCCTGCGTCTCGTATGAGTCGAGTTCCGCACTCTCCCTGCCTTTCTGGAAGAACAAGTGGATGTTGCGGTAGTAGTCTGCCAGGCGGCATTGATAGTTATGGGCACCGAAGCCAGCAAGGCAGCATAGTAGCAGGAACCACCACTTCCAGTGTGTCTGGGTAAACGGTATATTGACGTCCCATAGCCGCCACGTGAGGGCAAGGTATATGCAGATAAACCAAAACTCGGTGGCAAATCCGTCAAGCATACGTCCCGTAACGCTTTTCTTTCCAGTCATTCGTGCCAGCTGTCCGTCGGCAGAGTCCAGGAAGTTTGCTGTCATGAGCAGCAACACGCCGTAGATGTTATGCATCAGGTCGTCGTAGTGGAACATCCATGCTGCGCCGGCTCCTATGAAGTACGACAGTATGGTGACGGCATTAGGGCTCCAGCCTATCTTCTTGAAGAATAGGGCGAAGCATAAGCCTATCGGACGTGTGAAGTACATGTCGATATTCTCTTCCGTATCTTGCGACTTGTATGTAGAACGTAGCAGTTCCTTAAATGTACTCATATTACTGATGCAATGGCTGTCGCAGCCTCTTCCACGCATGGTGAAAACGACGGCCAGTCGTTGAGGTCGATGATGTTAATCTCACCCTTGGCATCTATTATGGCATCTCCGCCATACACCGTCAACCCTGCATTGTCAGCCATCGTGGTGGCAATAGTCTTGAGACTTTCATGTCCTGTAGGCGAGAAAAAGTCTGTTCCTCTTACGCCATAGAACTTCACATGTTCCCCCTCGTAATGTGGCTGCATGACGTACGAGTCTATTCCGCGTGAGCGTAGCAGTGCGACAGCCTTGTCTTTCTCTGCTTCTGTGGTGCAAAATACCACGTCACCCTCCTCTTCGCGACATTGGTCCGTGCGTTTTATCCATAGTGGAGGGACGACGGTGCCGGTGGCGATGTAGCGGCGATGGTTGCAGTATCTTATAGCGTCAGAGGAGTTTATGCTTGGCTTGTCTTGAAGCATAGTAAGCGCCTCTTCGCTTCTCGCCATTGAAAGGTAGCATCTCGCTTGCGGCACTCTGCCTATAGTAAGCAGTTCCTCTTCTGTTATGGTATCTACGGTGTAGCCCTTGTCACTTAGCTTTTGCAGTGTGGCATCGAGTATAGCCCTGTCTTTCTCTATACTATCAGGCGAATACTGCTCGGCTCGATATATTCCCACTACCCTTTGTGCGAGCAGGAAGTCTTCCGCCTTGCGAATGTCACTGCTGTGGTCTATGTCCATCACGGTGCCGAGAGGGTAGGCGAGGAGTTTCAGTCCGTCGGCAATGAGCTCTCGCTGGTAGTTCCTCATACGGCTGATGCCGCTCTCTATGCACCTGCTCAACGTCTTGAGGGCAGTGGGCGTAAGACCGTATATGCCTGCTGATATGTAGATGTCTTCAGCGTCGTTGGTGGCATCTTTGCTGTCATGAAACCCCGTTATGGATGGCAGTGTCCCCGTGTCATTTCTCTCTGCCGTAACGTATAGAGGCTTCTCGTCATCGCAATAAGTGGTGACAGCCATCATGCCGTCAGCATCGGAATTGCTGAACTCGATGACGAAATCCCGAAAGAGACGTTCATCGAAGATGGTGTCGGTGGTTGTCAGTACGAACCTGTCACCGTGTAGCAGTGGGGCAATCTCGTAGAAAGAGTGCATAGAGTTGTTCGTGGTCTTCACTACATGTTGCAGAGGCAGTCCTTTTTGCTCAAGCCTTTCCAGATGCTTGCTCACCTCGGGGTACAGTTCGTTGGTGATTACGATGATTTCTTCTGCACCGTTAGCCATGAAGATACGTATCAGTCGGTCGAGGAGCCTTTCGCCATTTATCTCCACCAAGGGCTTGGGTGTCGTTATGCCCTCTTCCCTCAGTCGCGAACCTTCTCCTGCTGCGATGATAGCGTATTTCATATATCTGTATTGCCAGCTTTTTTGCGTATGCAAAGTTACACATTATTTATAATATATAGTAAGGTTATGCATTTTTTTTTGGAAAAATTTGGAGGTTTCGGAGAAATTTATTACTTTTGCACCCAAATTGACAACTACACGAGAAATGAACAAGTCATTTGCATCTTATTATTACTTCTGGTTTTACTTTGCAGGACACTGTGAAGCGGGAAGTTGCGTGTAGAGTTCAACTTAAGATAAATGCAAAAAAGATAGAGAAAAATAATTTGCAACATCCCGCTTAGTTACGACTTAGCGGGATTTTTTTATAATAATAGATATGAAGAGAATAGCAATACAAGGTGAGGTAGGAAGTTTCCACGACATTACGGCACACCGTTACTTCGAGGGCGAACAGATGCAGATAATATGCTGTAGCACGTTCGAGGACGTTTTTGCCCACATGAAGCAAGACCCCACCGTGATAGGCATCATGGCGATAGAGAATACCATAGCAGGCTCCCTGTTGCACAACTACGACCTGCTGCGTCAGTCAGGCATGACGGTTGTGGGGGAATACAAGACGCATATCTCCCACTGCATCTGTGCTTTGCCTGGTAAGAGTCTGGAGGAACTCACGGAGGTGCACTCTCATCCAGTCGCTTTGGCACAGTGCCAGAAGTACCTGAGCCGTCACACCAATCTCAAGATGGTGGAGGATGAAGACACCGCAGGTGCTGCCAAGTACATAGCAGAGAACAAACTGGAGGGTGTCGCTGCCTTGTGTCATGCCGATGCCGCACGCCTTTACGGACTTGAGGTGCTCGAAGACCATGTTGAGGACAATCCTCACAACTTCACCCGCTTCCTCGTTATGAGTGATGTGAGGAAAGCCGACTTCCTCCGTGCGCTCAACGAATCGGACAAATCGAGCATAGTTTTCTCGCTGCCTCACGAGGAAGGCTCACTCTCACAGGTGCTGAGCATACTGTCTTTCTACAGGATAAACCTCACCAAGATACAGTCATTGCCTATCATTGGAAGGGAGTGGGAGTATATGTTCTATGTCGATGTGACATACGACGACCTCACACGCTATCGTCAGAGTATCGATGCCATAACCCCCTTGACAAGGGACCTGACAATCCTCGGAGAATATAAAGCAGCAAAATAACCCCTAAACAATACATCGCAAATGAACAGTAGCATAAAACCGGCTGACAGACTCTCGTTGGTACAGGAGTATTACTTCAGCCGCAAGTTAAAGGAAGTAGCAAAGCTCAATGCCGAGGGTAAGGACATCATAAGCCTTGCCATAGGCTCACCCGATATGCCTCCTTCAGAGAAAACCATAGAGACCTTGTGTAAGGTGGCTTACGACCCTAATGCACACGGCTACCAGCCAACGGTGGGTACACCCGAACTGCGCAATGCTATGGCTTACTTCTATAAGAGGTGGTACAATGTTGACTTAGACCCCAACACGGAGATACAGCCCATGATAGGCTCCAAGGAGGCTATCCTCCACGTTACTCTTGCCTTGTGCAACCCCGGCGATGAGGTCTTGGTGCCTAACCCCGGCTATCCCACATACACCTCGCTCAGCAAGATACTGGGACAGAAGATAGTCAACTACGACCTTCTGGAGAACGACGGCTGGCAGCCAGACTTCGAGTCTCTTGAGAAGATGGACCTCAGCAGGGTGAAGATAATGTGGACCAACTATCCCAATATGCCGACTGGCGGCAACGCACGTCGCTCCACTTATGAGAGGCTGGTGAAGTTTGCACAGGAGCATAACATCGTGGTAGTCAACGACAACCCTTACTCATTCATCATCAACGACAATCCGCAGTCAATCCTCCAGATACCGGGAGCCAAGGACTGCTGCATAGAGTTCAACTCCATGTCCAAGTCACACAATATGCCTGGCTGGCGTGTAGGCATGGTGGCAACCAACAGCGAGTTCATTTCGTGGATACTCAAGATAAAGTCCAACGTGGATTCGGGCACTTTCCGAGGCATACAGCTCGCTGCTGCCGAGGCTTGCCACAACGATGATTCTTGGCACCACGTCAACAACTACGAGAACTACAAGCGCCGCCGTGTCATTGCAGAGGAGATAATGGATGTGCTGGAGTGTAAATACGACAAAAACTCCGTCGGCATGTTCCTTTGGGGTGGGATACCCGATAAATACTCCACATGCGAGGAACTCACAGAGAAGATACTCCATGAGGCGCGTGTATTCATCACACCGGGCTTCATTTTCGGCAGTAACGGCGACAGGTACATACGCATTTCCCTGTGTGCCAAGGACGAGAAAATTGCAGAGGCTTTGGAGAGGATAAAAAAGACAGTGAGCTAAAAGGTATGCTTTCCTTTTATAAACCGATTGAAAATCAATAAATTAAGAACAGTATAAAAATGGAACAGGAATTAGAACTTGAACCCCTGAACTTACCCAGTGATCAGAAACGCCCATTCGTCATAGCAGGACCATGTTCTGCGGAGACAGAGGAGCAGGTAATGACAACAGCACGACAGCTTGCAGTAAAAGGCTGTCACATGTTCCGTGCAGGAGTATGGAAACCACGCACCAAGCCTGGAGGCTTCGAGGGACACGGCGAACCTGCCCTCAAATGGATGGCGCAGGTGAAAGAGGAGACAGGTATGCTCATAGGCACTGAGGTGGCAACACCTGAACATGTGGAACTTGCCATGAAATATGGCATCGACCTTATGTGGATAGGTGCACGCACCACTGCAAATCCTTTCGCCATGCAGCAGTTGGCTGATGCCATGCAGGGTCTCGACGTGCCGGTATTGGTGAAGAATCCCGTTAATCCCGACCTTGAACTGTGGATTGGCGCATTGGAGCGCATCAACAAGGCAGGCATAAAAAAGCTGGGAGTGATACACCGTGGCTTCTCATCATACGAGAAGTCAATGTATCGTAATGCCCCCATGTGGCAGATACCTATCGAGCTGCATCGCCGCATACCTAACCTTCCTATCTGCTGTGACCCCTCTCACATGGGCGGACGCCGTGAGTTGATAGCACCGCTCTCTCAGCAGGCTCTCGACCTGGGTTTCGACGGACTGATGATAGAGAGCCACTGCGACCCAGACAGTGCGTGGAGTGATGCCAAGCAGCAGCTCACACCTGAGGTGTGCGACTACGTAGTAGGCATGCTTGTCACACGTAAGGAGACCTTCACCACCGAGGGCATAAAGCTGCTTCGCCAGCAGATTGACAAGATTGACAACGAACTGATGGAACTTCTCGCAAAGCGTATGCGTGTCTGCCGTGAGATAGGTCAGTACAAGAAGGAACATAACATTCAGGTGCTCCAGACAGGACGTTACAACGAGATACTCGACAAGCGTGGCGTTCAAGGCTCTCTGCTCGGCATGAGCGACAGTTTCGCCAAGCAGATATTTGAGCATATCCACGAGGAATCAGTGCGTCAGCAGCTGGAAATAGTTAACAAGTAAAAGACCGACGATGAAGATATTGATATTAGGTGCAGGCAAGATGGGCTCCTTCTTTATCGACCTCCTGAGTTTTGACCATGAGGTGGGAGTATATGAGAAGGACCCTAAGCGCATGCGCTTCACATATAACTGTCAGCGCTTCACTGACTTAGAAGAAATAAGGGAGTTTTCACCTGAACTGTGCATCAATGCTGCTACGGTGAAATACACCATACCTGCTTTCAACGAGGTAATGGACTATCTGCCCAAGAATTGCATACTGAGCGACATAGCATCAGTAAAGACAGGACTCAAGGAGTTTTATGAGGGCACAGGACGCCGATACGTCAGCACACACCCTATGTTCGGTCCTACCTTTGCTAACCTCAACCAACTCTCCGAGGAGAATGCCATCATCATCAGCGAGGGCGACTACATGGGACGCTGCTTCTTCAAGGATCTCTACAGCCGTCTCGACCTCAATATCTACGAGTACACCTTCGAGGAGCACGATAAGACTGTGGCTTACTCCCTGTCAATACCTTTCGTGAGCACCTTTGTCTTCTCTGCCGTGATGAAGCATCAGGATGCCCCTGGCACCACCTTCAAGCGCCATCTGCGCATTGCCAAGGGAGTGCTCAATGAGGACGACTACCTCTTGCAGGAAGTGCTCTTCAACCCCTATACCCACGAACAGGTTGACCAGATACGTACCGAACTCAAAGAGTTGCTCAACATCATCGACAATAAGGATGCTGCTGGCATGAAAGCCTATCTCACCAAGATAAGAAACAATGTCAGGCGCGATGTAGAGGCGTTGAAGTCTTGATGTAAGTTAAAAAATCATAATTAACAATTCTATACGCTATAATTCTTAATTATTAATTCTTAATTCTTAATTTTTCTTCGTACCTTTGCACCCGCTTTTGCGCTTTTTGCGCATGCACGTAGTACATTCGTACCCATATCAAGCCAGTTAATGAAACAAGACAACAGAAAACAAAATCTTAAAAACCAGTATCGTATCAACGAACAAATCCGAGTACGTGAAGTACGTGTGGTGGGCGACGACGGCTCATCGGTAATGCCAACAAAACAGGCTCTTGACATAGCTCGCCAGCGTGGCGAAGACTTGGTTGAGATAAGCCCTAACGCCCAGCCTCCTGTTTGTCGAATCATTGACTACTCCAAGTTCCTCTATCAGCAGAAGAAGAAGGCTAAGGAGATGAAGCAGAAGCAGGTCAAGGTGGAGGTGAAGGAAATACGCTTCGGACCACAGACCGATGAGCATGACTACAACTTCAAGCTCAAGCACGCCAAGGAGTTTCTCGAGGAAGGCAACAAGGTACGTGCCTACGTATTCTTCCGCGGTCGCTCCATACTGTTCAAGGAACAGGGAGAGGTTTTGCTGCTTCGCTTCGCCAACGACCTTGAGGAGTACGGCAAGGTAGAGCAGATGCCTCGTCTGGAGGGAAAGAAAATGTTCCTCTTCATAGCTCCTAAGAAGGCTGGACAGGCTAAGAAGTCACAGCAGAAGATGGATCGTGAGCGCCGTGAGGCAGAAGCTCAGGAGGCTAACAAGGCTGTGGAGCAGGAAATAGCCAGTGACGGACTTGCTGCCAATGCCAAAGGTCTCGATGCCCTTGCAAAGCTCAAGGAAGAGATGCCTGGCGAGGAGTAATACGCAGGCTTGGGATTATTAAGAATACAAAAAAGAGTGCGAAGGCGCCCGGTATATGCGCCCAGCACATTATTCAATAATTAATTAAACAAAACAAAAAAATGCCAAAAGTAAAGACAAATTCCGGTGCAAAGAAGCGTTTCGCTTTCACTGGTTCAGGTAAGGTGAAGAGACACCACGCTTATCACAGTCACATTCTGACTAAGAAGACAAAGAAGCAGAAGAGAAATCTTCTCGGTTCAACAATCGTTGACACTTCTAACATGAAGCAGGTCCGTGACCTCCTCAACTTGCGTTAATTCACCCTATTGTCGAACTTTTTTAAAGAAACAAAACTATGCCAAGATCAGTAAATCACGTTGCCTCTAAGGCAAAGAGAACTCGTATCCTCAAGCTCACCAAGGGCTACTATGGCGCTCGTAAGAATGTTTGGACAGTAGCAAAGAACACTTGGGAGAAGGGTCTCACCTATGCTTACCGTGACCGTAAGAACAAGAAGCGTACCTTCCGCGCTCTGTGGATTCAGCGTATCAACGCTGCTGCACGCCTCGAAGGTCTCTCTTACTCACAGCTCATGGGTCTCCTTCACAAGGCTGGTATCGAGATCAACCGCAAGGTCCTCGCTGACCTCGCAGTCAACAACCCTGACGCATTCAAGGCTATCGTTGACAAGGTAAAGTAAGCGGAAACTAATTTCATTACAATACCGAGGGCTGCAAACATAACCCCCACCAGAGGAGTTGTGTTTGCGGCTTTTTTTATTAAAAGTTGCGGACTGGTACAATAAAACGGCATGGGGCTCGTTCATTGAATAGAGAGTGCAAAATAATCCATAATTTTTACTTCATAATTCATAATTGAACAAATCCCGCCTATGAAACAAAGCTACTTGATTCCCTCTTTTAATTTCAACCCCTCCGAGGAAACCCTCGCCGTCATCAGGCAGTTTGCCTATACCTTCCGCCCCATAGAGGTCGATGGAAAATACGAGGCGTTCTGCTTAAATTAAAAGATTTCCTATGATTGTATCTCCCTCTCTGCTTTCGGCAGATTTTCTTCATCTTGACAGAGAAATAGAGATGATTAACCGAAGTGATGCCCAGTGGCTTCACTTCGATGTCATGGATGGTCATTTCGTGCCCAACATATCCTATGGCTTTCCCATCATGCAGGCAGTGTCAGGCGTGTTGCGCAAGAAACTCGACGTTCACTTCATGATTTCCAACCCCGAGAACTACATCAAGCAGACAGCCGCCGTTGGTGCCATGATGATGAATGTCCACTACGAGGTGTTCAACAACATCTATTCCCTCAAGCAGTGCATTCAGGACATCCATGCCGAGGGGATGAAGGCAGGAGTGACGCTTAATCCCGACACCCCCGTCTCTGTCCTATCCTTTATCATCAACGAGATAGATATGGTGCTCATCATGGGAGTCTTTCCAGGCTTCGGCGGTCAGAAATTTATTCCTGCCACCATCGACAGGGTGAGGGAGTCAAAGGAAATCATCAAGACTCACGGAGCCTCCGCCCTCATTGAGGTCGATGGAGGTGTCAACGGCAGCAATGCCAAGGCACTTGCCGATGCCGGTGCCGATATCCTTGTCTCTGGCAACTACATCTTCAAGTCCCCCAATCCCGAGGTGACCATCACCGAACTCTGCAACTTGTAGAGCCAATTACCAATCATCAATTCTCAATTATATGAAAACAGGACTCGTACTTGAAGGCGGCGGTTTACGCGGCATGTTCACAAGCGGTGTCATTGACGCACTGCTCGAGGCTGACGTACGCTTCGACGGCATGATAGGCGTGTCGGCAGGGGCGCTCTTCGGCTGCAACTTCAAGTCAAGGCAGAAGGGTAGGGCACTCCGCTACAACATACAGCTGAAGAAAGACCCACGCTACATGGGACTGCGCTCGCTCCTCAAGACCGGCGATATCGTCGGTGCCGAGTTCTCGTACCATGTGGTGCCCTTTGAGATTGACGTCTTCGACGGCGACACTTTCCGCAACAACCCTATGGACTTCTGGCTCGTGGCAACAGACATCATGACGGGCAAACCCGTATATCATCAGATGCAGGAGTTCACCCACGAAGAGCTGGAGTGGATGCGTGCCTCCGCCTCCATGCCTGCCGTGTCCCGTCCTGTCGAGATTGACGGTCAGGTGCTTCTCGATGGCGGCATGGTGGATGCCATACCCCTCAAAGCATTTCAGCAGAAAGGCTACGAGCGCAACATCGTGGTGCTCACACAGCCAGCAGGCTATTACAAGAAAAAGACCAAACTCGCCTGGATTATCAAGCGCCTCACCAAGAAATATCCCCTCGTAGGAGAGATAATGGCACATCGCCATGAGATGTACAACCGAGAGCTGGAATACATCACTCAGCAGGAGAAAGAGGGCAACACCCTCCTCATCTATCCCGATACGCCGCTCAACATAGGTCGTACGGAACTCAACGAGAAAAAGATGCGCAGCGTACATCGTCAAGGCTACGACATTGCGCAGTCCATGATGCAGCAGATAAAAGATTTTGTTTCTTTTTGTTAAATATTTTCTACCAACAAAAGAAATATAGAACAAATCAAGGGAATAATTAACTTTTATCCCTTGGTTTTTTTATTCTTTCAACTTTTCTTCGTATCTTTGTGCCCGAAAAATCGAAAAGTTTATTTAATTTATAGATTAAAAACAAACAAACAACGTATGAAGAAAACTTTCCTCTCCGCTATTGTTATTGCGTCATCGCTCACTGCCACCGCAGGCGGTCTGATGACCAACACCAACTACCACATCGCTTTCGACCGCATGTTTGCACGTGGTGCATCGACAGAGATTGACGCTGCCTACAGCAACCCCGCAGGTCTCGTCTGGGGACACGAAGGTTGGCAGATGTCGCTCAACTTCCAGAAGCCTTGGCAGAAACGCGACATTGAAACCTCTGTGCCGGGATTCTTGGGGACAGGTCTCGAGAAGAAGTACGACGGCAAGGCGTCAGCACCTATCGTACCAGCGCTCTTCGCCTCTTACCACAAAGACAAGTGGGCTGTTTCTGCCATGATAGGTATCGTGGGTAGCGGCGGCTTCGTGAAGTACGATGATGGTGTGCCAATGTTCAATGTGCCCATAGCGGCTTTGCTTGCTTCAAAGCAGATAATGCCAGCAACTTACACCCTTGACTCTCAGATGAAGGGCAAGCAATATATATATGGTGGACAGGTAAGCTTCGCCTATAAGTTCATCGACTGCCTCTCGGCATCAGTGGGAGCACGGCTCAGCTATTACGACGGTTACTATAAAGGTCACGTAGTGGCAACACCAGGTGCACAACTGTCACAGATGGTGGGTACCGATCCTCTCGTAAATCTCCAGTTGGATTGCATACAGCGTGCATGGGGCTTTGCTCCTATCTTTGGTCTTGATTTTCACAAAGATAAGTGGACTGTTGCCCTGCGCTATGAGTTCCGCACCAAGATTAATACAGAAAACGACACTCGTCAGCTCATTGTCGGCACACGCAACGACCAGGGCGTTTACACTCCAATAGACGTTAAGGCTATGGCAGAACAATATGGCAATGCTGCTACTATACAGGCACTCTCACAAACTTCTCTCGGCAGTATGGCAGGCAAGGTAGCTGGCTATCTGCCTAATGCCGAGACCCGCTACGACATGCCGTCACTGCTCTCTGTCGCCGTAGGCTACGAGTTCACCCCACGTCTGCGCGGCGCTGTGGAGTACCATTTCTATGACGACAAGAACGCCAAGATGGGCGGCGACCGTCAGGAAACCCTCTCTCACGGCACCCACGAAGTCCTCGCCGGTGTGGAGTACGACATAAACAAGAAAGTCACCGTCAGCCTCGGCGGTCAGCATACCGACTACGGACTTACCGACGACTACCAGCAGAACACCTCCTTTGCCTGCGACAGCTACAGCATCGGCGGCGGCGCAGCATGGAACGTCAGCGACAAGATACGTCTCAACTTCAGCTACTTCTGCTCGCTCTACAGTGACTATACAAAAGAGCAGAGCAACTACTTGGGAGTAGGCTCTGCCGGTAAAGACACCTACAGCCGCACCAACCATGTCGTCGGCGTAGGTATAGACTATAAGTTCTAAGCCAACTGCAGCTGCATGTTGTGCTCTTTGGCAAGACGACGCATATTGATAAGCGCATAGCGCATCCTTCCGAGACTGGTGTTGATACTGACGCCAGTCTTTTTTGCTATCTCCTTAAACGACAGGTTCTCGTAGTAGCGCATGCGCACCACCTCCCTCTGTGCGTCGGGCAGATAGTTTATCATCGTCTTCACGTCCTCCAGCACCTGTGCGTTGGCAAGCAGGTCCTCGCGGCTCGTCTCCATCAGCTTGCGGTCGCTCATTGATGCGATGTCGAAATCGTCGTTGAGGTCTATAAACTGCTTCGTCTTCTGTCGGCGATACCAGTCCATTATGGCGTTGTGCGCTATGCGTATCATCCATGCGTTAAACTTTCCCGTAGGCGTATATTTCCTCATCTGCAGGTTTGTTATCGCCTTCAGGAACGTTTCTTGGAAGATGTCGTTCGCCACCTCCTGGTTCTGCACTATAAAGATGATGTAAGAGTAGATACCCTGCTGCGTCCGACTCAACAGTTCGTCGAACGCATGATTATTGCCTTCTACATACTCCATGGCCAACTCCTCGTCGGTCATCTGAGACAGTTTCTTCATTTTCTTAAACCTTTTTGTTTAGCTAAGTAAATGTTTCTTCTATAGGCAGTAATCTTTTTAAATTAATAGAAAATTCGGGTAAAAACCCTGTTAATATTGTCAAATCGACCGCAAATTTACACAAAACTCACGAAACGTGCAAGTTTTTTAACAATTATTCTCTTAAATACAACTGAGATAGCCTTTTTCAAAGCGCCCTCTTCGAGTTGTTGCCAGGGTTCTTTTTCTAGTAGTTCTAGTCTATATAGCTAATCTACCCCCTCTATCCTTGCCAGCCTCTTCTCTTTAGTTCCACCTCCAGTTGGGCTATGCGGCGGTTAGCTGCATCGAGAGCCTGTTTCAGTCTCGCTATCTCCTCGCGTTGGTTTGTGCGATAACCTAGTCTGGCAGCGGTCATGCGTTCCTTGATGCCGCCTTCGGTAACGAATTTTCAAAGAGCTCCTTGTGTGCAGAAATCGGCACAATCGTTGGCAGATGAGGAGTGTCACTTCGCTCCCTTCCTACGGTTACACTCGCGGCAGAGCATCTGGCAGTTCTCTACTACAGTCCTGCCTCCTTCGCGCCAAGGGGTGATGTGGTCGCCCTCCATGAATTCATAGTCGAACTCCTTGCCGCAGATAGGGCATATGTGGTTTTGCTTCTCCCATACCGCCACTTTTATATCTTCAGGGAAGGCACGCAGGTCAAGGTAGTGCTCATCGCCCGTCAACACGTAAGGGATGATGCCCTGCTGTTTCTGTATCTCGCTGTCACGCATCACTTGTGATATGCGCTTGCCCAACTCTACGGTGTTGAGTGTTTCCTTTCCATATTTGTCGTAGAGCGAAGCCCAGTCCAGCCCCTTCATTATCTTGCGGAACTTCTTCATGTCGAAGTTTGTTATTGCCCAGTTCAGCACCATTTGGAAGTACGACCACAGGTTGTTGGCGTTAGGGTCGTGCTGATGCTGCGCCATATAATCTACTGCACTCTTGCGGTG
>JAFVBX010000088.1 GCA_017479675.1 Prevotella sp. | reverse complement strand
GCAAACTGCTTCGACAGGCTCTTCTGTATAATAGAGCGTGCATACTCCTTGTCCTTCTCGTTTACCACACCATTGGCAAAACTGCTTCCTGCAGCGTTGAAGCCTACTCCGTGGGCAAACTCTTTGAGTTGGCGTGTGCCGGCGTTGCTCGTCATTATTATTATGGTGTTGCGGAAATCCACCAGTCGTCCGTTTCCGTCGGTCAGTCGTCCTTCGTCAAGCACTTGCAGCAGCATATTGAACACGCTGCTGTTAGCCTTCTCTATCTCATCGAGCAGAACGATGGAGTAGGGCTTCCTGCGCACACGCTCTGTCAGCTGTCCGCCCTCTTCGTAGCCCACGTATCCCGGAGGCGCTCCCACCAGTCGTGAGGTGTTGAATGCCTCGGCATATTCGCTCATGTCTATGCGTATCAGGGCATCGTCCGAGCCGAACATCTCCTCTGCCAGTTTCTTGGCAAGGTGTGTCTTACCTACGCCTGTAGGCCCCAGGAACATAAATACGCCGATAGGGTGGTTAGGGTCGTGCAGACCTACGCGGTTGCGCTGTATCGCCTTCACCATCTTCTCTATCGCCTTGTCCTGTGCTATCACTTCTTTCTTCAGTTTGCCAGACATAGTCCTCAGACGTTCGCCCTCCGACTCAGCCACTCTCTGCACAGGTATTCCTGTCATCATAGCTACCACGTCAGCCACGTCATCTACGGTCACCGTCTCCCTGTCGCCAGTGCTGCCTTCGTTCCATCGGCGTGTCACCTCAGCAAGCTGGTCCTCAAGTTTCTGCTGTTGGTCGCGATAGCTTGCTGCCAACTCAAAGTTCTGGTTCTGTACGGCTTGCAGTTTGTTGTCCTTCATCGCCTTTATCTCTGTTTCCAGGTCGGTGATGTCAACAGGAATGTCGGCATGGTGCAGGTGTATGCGTGCTCCCACCTCGTCGAGGGCGTCAATTGCCTTGTCGGGGAAGGCGCGGTCAGTGATGTATCTCTGTGTCAATTTGACACACGCGTGCAGTGCGTCCTCCGAGTAGTTCACGTGGTGGTGCTGCTCGTAGCGCTCACGTATGTTGGTGAGTATCTGCATCGTCTCGTCGGGTGTCGAAGGCTCCACTATAATCTTCTGGAACCTGCGCTCCAGTGCGCCGTCCTTTTCTATCGACTTGCGGTATTCATCGAGTGTCGTTGCACCGATACACTGTATCACGCCACGTGCCAGTGCCGGCTTCAGCATGTTTGCGGCATCCATCGAGCCGCTTGCTCCTCCAGCACCTATTATGGTATGTATCTCGTCAATGAATACTATGATGTCGGGGTTCGCCTCCAGTTCCTTTATGAGGTTCTTTATGCGCTCCTCAAACTGTCCGCGATACTTCGTGCCAGCCACCATGCCTGCCATGTCGAGTGCTACAAGTCGTCTGTTGTGCAGTATCGGCGACACCTTCTTGTCGGCTATCATCTGTGCCAGTCCTTCCACTATAGCACTCTTGCCCACGCCAGGCTCACCGATGAGTATCGGGTTGTTCTTCTTGCGTCGGCACAATATCTCCTGCAGGCGCTGAATTTCTCGCTCACGCCCCACTACCGGGTCGAGCTTGCCTTCTTCCGCTGCCTTTGTCAGGTCGATGGAGAACTTGTTTATCGTCGGTGTCTTGCCGGAGAGTTTCTTTGTCTCGCCCTCCTGCTGCGATGTTGCTGAGTCAACAGACTCTGCGTCCATCGTGTCGTCATATTCCTCGTCGTCGTCCGAGAGGTTTATGGCTTTTATCTTGAGCAACTGTTCTTTCTTCATAAGAGCAATTCCTAAATCTTTTAATCTTTTTGAACTTTTAATCACTACCTCCCTTTTACAAAGAGTGTGCCACAATGGTAATCTCAGCCTCGCCTATGCCATAAATGCGCAGCATCGCCTCGTCCTGTCTCATCTCCTCGAGCAGTGTCTGACAGCTTGGCGCCACTCCATCGTCCTTTGCAAACTGCAAATTTGGCAGTCGGAACTTAGTCACGAAGTAGGCATACACATAGTTGAGGTATATCGACAGGTCGTGTGTCACCACCTCCTCGGGCATTTTCTCGTATATAGCGAGTGCCCTGTCAGGCTTCTCGGCATATAGCAGAGCCCAGCCAAGAGTGTTGCTTATGGCGTGGTTGTCGGGCTTCTCGAAGTTCAGCCTGTACAGTTCGTTGACCACCTCTGCTGCCTGTCCGTCCTTCACCATCGCCATGCAGTAGTTCAGTGCATACGATATTCTGTCTGGCTGCAAGGTGCGCAGTGCGTCGTAGTAGAACGATGCCTTGGCGTAGTCGCCGCTTGAGTAGTAAGCCTTCGCCATGCCCCTCAGCGATGGCTGGTGGTTGGGGTGCTCCTGCAAGTAAGAGTTGTAGTAATCTACAGCCTCGCCATATACCCCCTCGTTAAGCAGCAGCTCGCCCGACAGGAAGTCCAGCTCCACTTCGTCCTGGTCGGGGTAGCAGTTTATCACGTCCTCCAGGGCGTGCAGATACCTCTTCTTTATCAGGTACTTGCCCATCTCCTTCAGCTGTGCTGTGTCGATGAATCCCAGTGCTATGAGCCATGCCTCGAAATCCTCCGCATCCTTGAAGGGACTCGTCAGCGTCTTGCCCAGCGGGTTTATGGAGTAAAACCTGTAGAGGTCCTGCAGGTACTGGCGGCGTATGTATGCCGGCTCGTTCACCTCGTCTGGGTTGCTGTGCATGCCTACCGGTCCCAGTTCGCCCTCTTCCATCAGCGTGCGCACCTTCTCCGAGAACTGTCCTATCACGTCGTTCAGCGCAAGCACGAACGAGTATTTGTCCGAGTCGCAGAATGGTCCCAGCTTTACCACTCTCTCCATAAACTTGCTGTCCTTCAGTTTCTCGCGCACCTCCTTCAGGTCGGGGTGGGCTATGTCGAAAGGCGTAAACCAGTTTGACACCTTGTTGAAGAACGGGTAGCGCTTCATCTGCTTGAAGCCGCCGAAGAATATGTCCGACCCCTGCTGCTGCATCTTCTGCATCTTCTGCAGGTTTCGCTCCATCTCGTCAATCTTCCTGTCTGCCTCGTCATCGCTGTCCGCCTCGTCACGCTCCACTATGCCGTTGCGTGTTATGATGAACGGTTGGTTCTTCATTATCTCGGGTATCAGCGTCTCGTTAATCTTCGTGGCATCGCCGTCAGCCTGCATGCACTTTATCAGTTGCATCTGCAGCTCCACCACCGCTTTCTTTGCCTCGTCAGTGGCGAGCAGTTCCCTGAGCACCTCGTCACGCTTCTTGTTGTAGATGGCATCGCGGTCCATGGTGAGCGACAGCAGGCAGCCCACGAAGGCATGCTGCCTCATCGTCTCGTCCTTCACCTCGTTATATATACGTGCGAGGCACAGCGCCTTGTACTTTGAGAAATGCTCAAGCGCGCTCAACGTCAGCGCCGAGAGCAGTATGTAGTGGCTTGCCGTCAGGGTAGGGCAGGAGGTGTAGTTTCTCACCCAATCGTCGGTGTCCTCCTTGCGCCAGTGGTATGATGTCAGCACAGCGTAGAAGGCATAGTCACGGTCAGCCTCCAGAAGCGAGTCTATCGACGTGTCCATCTCTCTCACCCTCTTCATCCAAGGCTTTATCATCGGTGCGTTGCGCAGGCTGTCGCACACCTGCACGTCATAGTCCAGGTTGAGCATCTTGCCCTTCAGCGTGCGGAACAGTTCGCCCCTCCTCGGGTCGTTGATGCCGTGGGTGAAGTATTGCCTCATCAGTCCGAACTCCGTCCTCAGCGCTCCTATGCGCTCCACGAAGTCCTCGTCCTGATGTTTCGCTATGGGCACCATCATAGCCTCTATGGCGTCCGCTATCTCTCCGTTGTATATCTGGTGTACGGTACTCATTCTGTTTTCGCTCCTTCTAACAAGTAGTAATAGTTCTCTTTGCCGTAACGCTTTATCGAGTCGCGTGCAGTCTTCAGGCTTCTCTCTATCGCGGGCGTGGTCTTGGTAAGCAAAGAGTGTGCCAACCTGCCTCGGTCTGCCATCTTCCCTGTCAGACTTATCTCGTAAGCCCCTTGTTTCACGGCTTGTGTGGCGTATGGCTCCGGCAGCAGTGCCGCATCGATGTTGCCTGTCGTCAGCATCTTTGTCCTCACCTCCATGTCCTCTACCTGTATTATGAATACGTGTCTCTTCTGCCTCAGCAGCGAGTCTATCGCCGCCCTCGCCATGTTGTACGAGCAGCCCTCCTTGTCAGCTGCTATCACCTTGTCCGACAGTTGTGCCACCCTGTGAATCCTTGACTTCTGAGATGTCAGCATCCTGTAGCCTATCGCCGAGTCGTTCACCATGGCGTCCGCCTTGTGCCGTGCCATAGCCTCGCGACATTCTGACAGAGCCCCGTACCTCGTCACCCTCGCATTGCCGTGCAGGGAGTCAAGCAGCCCCAGGTGCTCAGCCACAAGCAGCGGCAGGCATTCCTCCACAGGCACTACGGCAATACGCAAGGCTCCCTTGCCATCGTTAATGTTATCGTTAACGCTTCCGTTAGCGTTATCGTTGTGGTTACAACTTGTAAACGCCAACGCCATCATCACTATGTATAAGAATGTTCTCAAATTATCAAGTGTCAATTATCAATTATCAATTACATACTATACGCAAACCCGACGGACAGATACTCCTTCAGCTGCCAGTAGGTTGAGGTGATGCGCTCCTCGTGGCTGTCGAAGCGAGGGTAGAGGAACAGCGTCGTCGAGATGTAGCGGTTAAACTGAAACGATATGCTGTTTTCCCATTCCAACTGCAAGTAGTCGTAGTTGGAGAAGGTGTAGAACCTCGTCTCCCACTTTATGTTGTCCAGTGGCTTCCATGTCAGTCCTATGTTAATCATCGAGCCCACGTTGTTCAGCACGTGCTTGCCCTCGTCCAGTCCGAAGCGAGTGGCGAGGTCCACCCTGTCCACGTATGTCATCTTGTACGACAGTGGCGCCAGCAGAATGTTGCCAGTCAGTCGCTTGTTCCATACGTCCACCACGTAGTTCATGCCCAGTGACAGGTTGAGGTTGAAGGGTGACAGGAAGTCGGAGTATATCGTGGCGTCGTTGTTCTTCAGACCTCTCGTAAACTGCGTGCTCGCTATCATCTGCGCAGCGTAGTACCACTTCTTGTGTGCTTGCAGCGACAGCTGCGTCGTGTAGCGTATCAGGTCCTCTGTAGTCTTGAACGTGTTCACCGTGTCAGCCTCCGTAGCCTGAAATCCCAGCTTCATCTCCAGCATGTTGTCCCACTTCAGCCGTTGCTTGTTGTTGTAGTTATACTGCAGCTTCACTGCCCCCAGCATCGAGTAGTTCGAGTTGCCCGACTTATACCAGTTCGGCGATATGTAGTTCTGCATGAACTGCAGGCTGTAGTCGCCAGAAAACTTCCAGAAGTTAGGCTTGGCAACGAACATTGCCACCTCGTCCTCTCCCTCGGGTACCACTACCGTCACAGGTGCTGTTTCTGCCAGCGGCATCTGCGTCGTTATCGGAGCCGCTACGCTTTTGCTGTCGTTTTCGCTATTCGCCTGCGTCTCATCTCTTCGGGTTCCGTTGTCTATGGTCACTGCCTCTGGGTGCGTCAGGTAAGTCTGCATCATCACCCTGTCGGCAAGCGACGTAGTGTCGGCATCGAGGCTGAACTGCCTCTTCACCGTAGCCCTGTCGTAGCGTACGGGTAGTAGCAGGTTGTCAGCCTGCGCCTCTGTCTGTGCCAGGGCGGTGTAGGCTGTCATGGTTATCATTATTGTCAGCGCTATCTGTCTAATCATATCTGCAAAGGTACAAAAAACGTACGCAACGGCAAAATAAATTATGTTATTTTTACATTGTTTCCGCGACAAGCTGTTTTGTCCAGTCGTCCACTCCACCTATATATATAGTGGAGTGGACGACTGGACGTAATAGCCGCCAAGTTTGTCGGGCGGAAGCTATGTTTCCCTGTGTGGTTGCTTTGCTTCCCCATGTGGTTACTAAGCATCCGCGTGCAGTTGCTTAGCAAGCGCAATTACTCTTCCTGCTTGATGAGGGCACGTAGCATGGTGGTGGTCTGCGACAGTCGCGCCGCATGAAGCGGACTGAGGGGCTTGAGGGCAGCAGCCTCCTTGTAGAGGCGGTTGGCGGTGAGGAAGTGGGCTGTTGAGGGTTTAGAGATTAGGGTGTCTGCTGCTATGGTATCAGGAGCGAGGGTGTCGGCAGGTACGAGGTCGGGCTGTAGGTAGTAGCAGAAAGCAAGGTGGTAGTGGATGTCGGCGGCATCGAGACCGCTGGTGAGGGGCAGTGCCTGCTCATAGTAGGGTAGTGCCTGCTCATAGTCCGAGAGGTAGAAATGGCTCTCGGCACAGGCGTAGAGATAGACTGCCTGCTCAAGGGGTGAATAGGCTGTGAGCTGCGGTATGCTCTCTGTGAGGCAGGCTACGGCTTCCTCGTACTGGCTCTCCTTGTAGTAGCTGAAGCCGAGGTAGGCGGTGAAACGTGGGTTGAGCTGGTAGTGTTGGCGCAGCTTCTCAAAGGCGAGGATGCTCTCGTGGTATTTGCGTCCCTGATAGTATTCTATCGCCTTGCCCAAGAGCACGGTGCCGCTCTCGGCACGGGCTTGCCCTAAAAGGGCAAAAGAAAAAAACAAGAGGTAAGAAGTAAGAAGCAGGAGGCGCTGGAGTTTCTTGACGTAGGAGCGCTGCCAGTCGTCGTGGTGGCGCCGCTCTCCGCCGTACTCCAACAGGTCTATGTCCATCATCACGGTGCCTTGACGGCGCAGGTCAGGGCTGTCACCCAGTTTGCCTTCCAGTTCCTTGAGGAGGTTGGTGAGAGAGGCTTCGTCGGCATCGGTGCTGAACGTGGCAAGCATGTTGGAGTAGGGGGGCATGCTGGCGGGTTCACCGTATGCCGAGGTGGTTGCAGAGGGGGTAAAGCGTATGCCTGCGAACACCTTTCGCAGACATTTCCTTGCTCGCTGCATCTGGGTGCTCCTGCGCACGTTGGCTCCTATGCTTATTATTACAGTTGGCAATTGAGGTGGTTAAAACTCACTGGTGAAGTGGAACTTGATGTGCTCAAAGTCGTGCTGCGCCATGGAGAGGACGTAGCCAGAGTCGGCAAGGAAGACGTCGCGGCCGTCCTTGTCCTTTGCCATATACTGGTACTTGCGCTTCTTGAAGTTGTCGAGCTCCTGAGCGTCGTCGCTCTCTATCCAACAGGCTTTGTGAAGGCTGACGGGTTCCCAGCGACACTTTGCATTATATTCGTTCTCGAGACGATACTGTATGACCTCAAACTGCAACTGACCTACGGTGCCTACTATCTTGCGTCCGTTGAACTGGTTGACGAAGAGCTGTGCCACGCCCTCGTTCATGAGCTGCTCCAGACCTTTCTGGAACTGCTTGGACTTCATGGGGTCGTCGTTCTCGATGTATTTGAACATCTCTGGCGAGAAGGAAGGCAAGCCGCGGAAGTGTAACTGTTCGCCCTCGGTGAGTGTGTCGCCAATCTTGAATATGCCGTTGTCGGGCAGTCCCACGATGTCGCCTGCCCATGCCTCATCGATGGTGCTCTTGCGCTGTGCCATGAACTGTGTGGGCGATGAGAAACGGAGTGTCTTGCCCTGACCTACGTGGAGGTAGGGTTTGCCTCGCTCGAACTTGCCGGAGCATACTTTGCAGAAGGCTATGCAGGAGCGGTGGTTGGGGTCGATGTTGGCGGTAATCTTGAAGATGAAGCCCGTGAACTTGTTCTCTTCAGGCGACACCATGCGTTCCTCTGCCTTGGTGGGTCGAGGCGAGGGGGCTATCTCGACGAAGCAGTCGAGGAGTTCCTGTACACCGAAGTTGTTGAGCGCAGAGCCGAAGAACACGGGAGCCACCTCGGCGGAGCGGTAGGTCTCAACGTCAAACTCTGGATAGACACCATCGACGAGTTCGAGGTCGTCGCGCAGTTTCTGTGCGTCTTCTTCGCCCACCTGCTCGTCGAGCTGTGAGGAGGCTATGTCAACGTTCACCTTCTCTGTGACACGCTGTTTGTCGGGTGTGAAAAGGTTAAGCTGTTGCTCGTATATGTTATATACGCCCTTGAAGCGTGCTCCCTGGTTGATAGGCCATGAGAGCGGTCGCACGCCGATCTGCAGTTCCTGTTCGAGTTCGTCGAGGAGGTCGAATGGGTCGCGACCTTCGCGGTCCATCTTGTTGATGAAGATGATGACGGGGGTGTTGCGCATGCGGCATACCTCCATGAGCTTGCGTGTCTGTGCCTCTACGCCCTTTGCGCCATCGACAACGATGATGGCAGAATCGACGGCGGTGAGGGTGCGGTAGGTGTCCTCGCAGAAGTCCTGGTGACCAGGGGTGTCGAGGATGTTGACCTTATAGGGCTGGCTGCCTGCCTGACTGTCGGGCAGGTAGTCGAACTCCATGACGGATGTTGAGACGGAGATGCCACGCTGCTTCTCGATGTCCATCCAGTCGGAGGTTGCGGTTTTCTTAATCTTGTTTGACTTTACTGCACCAGCCACCTGTATCTGTCCGCCAAAGAGCAGGAACTTCTCGGTGAGGGTGGTCTTGCCGGCATCAGGGTGTGAGATGATGGCAAAGGTGCGTCGGCGTTCTATTTCGGGGTTCATATCAGTCTTCAAATTTCAGTCCTTCTTCTTTATCTTTCTTATAGTAGTCGGAGAGCATGCCGAGGAAAGTGGTGATTTCCTTGACGGCATTCTCGGTGGAGGCGCTGACCTCCTTGTGTTGCAGGCGGAGTAGCATGACGCCATAAAGGGCGTTGAGGCAAGTCTCTATCTCGCCGATATCCTTGCTGCCCTTGCTGCGCAGTTCCACGATGAATGGGAGCACTTTGTAGTACTCGGCATTGTAGAAGGGGAACTTGGGCGAGGCAAGGAGCTGGGCATGGAGCTCGCTCATCTGCTGCACCACTATCTTGGTAATCTGTATGTGTCCCTGTTGGGTGACACCCTCCTCGCGTATCATGCGGATGAGGTTGCCGTACCAGTCGGTCATCTCATCACGCTGCTCATGGGAAAGGTCGAACTGCGAGATGTACTCGCGGCGAATGGCAGAGAGGTCGCACTGGTAGGCGCGTATGATGTCTTCTATCTGCCACATGTAGAGCACGTACTCGGCGATGTTGGTCTTGCGGAGTTGTTGGGAGATTATCATATTTTATCTGGGGAAATGTTTTAAGTCAGGCTGAAGAGGTTGAAGGTGGTGCCGATGAAGATGGCAAAGGAGAATACCATGACGATGGTGCCAATGATGCGGTTCATTATGACGATGGCATCCATAGAGAAGAATTCGCGTACCTTGTCAACAAGCCACGTGAGGCCGTACCACCAGAGCAGGGCACCGCCGATGATGCTGACATATCCGAGGGACATCTCCAATGGGTGCTCGGGCACGATGAAAGCGAACTGGGCAAAGGTTGCCATGAAAAGGAACACGATGAGGGGGTTAGAGAAGGTGACTATGAAGGCGGTGACGAAGTTGTGGAGCAGGGTGCCCTTCTGTTTCTTCTTGCTGGTGTGCACCTTCTTGCGAGGGTCGGAGTAGAAACAGTACAAGCCGAAGCAGAAGAGCAGTACGGAGCCGAATATCTGCAAGAAGAACTTATACTGGGGGTTGTCGATGAAGTCCATTACGAAACTCATGCCGAAGCCTGTGATGAGGGCGTAGATGAGATCGGAGAGGGTTGCACCGAGACCCGTGACGAAGCCATACCAGCGTCCTTTGTTGAGGGTACGCTGTACGCAGAGCACGCCGACAGGCCCCATAGGGGCAGAACATAGTATGCCGACTATAAGTCCCTTGACGATGATGTCGAGGAAGTTGAACGTGAGGTGCATATGGGGGATTAATTCGTAGTGCATAAGGTATGGTTCGGAATTATTTGTGCAAAGTTACAAAAAAAAATAGAAATTAGAAATCAGTAATCAATATTTTTCTTTGTTCTTACTTAATTAATGTGACGAAAGGATAGGAAATAGTGATACGCTCCTGCTGGCGTAGCTGCTCAATTTCTTGCTCCAACTGACGTTGCGGAACGTTGAGCGTAACAGCGATGTCGGCGATGTTGTGAGGCTGGTGGTCAGAGAGGAGAGATGACAAGCCCGCATTAATCTCCCCTGTAGGAGAAATCGTAGTTGAGGATTCACTGAGGCAAACGTCGCAATGGCAGCATGGCTTGGCATCGTCCTCGCCGAAGTATCGCAGGAGCATGGTGGAGCGACAGGTGTCGGTGCTGGTGAGGTAGCGCAGCATCTCGGCGATGCGCTCGGACATGCGTGAATAGAGTTCCTCGTAGATATTGCGCGAGATGGCGAGCTGTGCGGAGGGGATGCGCTGCGTGAGGTAGGTAATGGAGGGCACGTCGCGACGTGGCACATAGCGTATGATGTGTCTTTGCGAGAGTGACTTGAGGACTGTATGCAGTTTGCGGTCGTCAAGCTGGCATGCCCTCGCGATGATTGACGGTTGAATAAAAGTCAGTTCGGAGAAGAGGGAGCCATAGAAGCGCAACAGGGCTTCGATGACGGCATTTTCCGTAGGCGACAGTCCCATGAGCAAGTAGAGCTCTTGACGCGAAACTTGGAACATGACGCGTGGCAACGAGTCGGGTGAAGGGTCGTAGTCAATATAGCCTGCGTTCTGAAGTATGGAAAGGGCAGACTCGAGAGTGGTGGGATAGTGGTGGAAATTCTTGCAGAAGAGTTCCTCATTGAACTCAAAGCGGTTACCCTTGCCGGTATGTTCAGGCAGTTGGAAGAAGAAGGCGAGGTCGTCATAGACCTTGCGGATATACTCCTTCTTGGGGAAAGAGTCGTTGGTACGCCGAAGAAGTTTCTGGGTGTCGTGGCGGTCGTAGAGCAGTACGGAATAGGAGCGCTTGCCGTCTCTGCCTGCACGCCCAGCCTCCTGAAAGTATGCCTCGATAGAGTCAGGGCAATCGTAGTGAATGACAAGACGCACATTGGATTTGTCGATGCCCATGCCGAAGGCATTGGTGGCAACCATGACGCGATACTTGCCTTGCTGCCACTCCACCTGTCGTGTGTCCTTGATGGCGAAGTCGAGTCCGGCATGATAGAATGTGGCGGTGATGTCGCTTTCATTGAGCTTCTGGGCTAAATCCTTAGTACCTTGTCGGTTGCGTGTATAGATAATGGCGCTGCCAGGCACAGAGTCGAGTATGTGGATAATCTCGGCAAGTTTGTCTTCCGTACGCCTGACGACATAGGAGAGGTTGTCGCGCCTGAAGCTCATCTTAAAGAAAGCCTTCTTGCCGTCTGTGTGTATGCCAAACTCCAGTTTGTCTTGTATATCCTTTACAACCAATGGGGTAGCCGTTGCCGTGAGGGCAAGGATGGGAACGTGTGGCAGTTGCAGGCGTATCTTGCTGATTTGCAGATAGGACGGACGGAAGTCATATCCCCATTGCGAGATGCAATGTGCCTCATCGACGGTGATGAAGCATATCTTGATGTAGTAAAGCTTTGCAATAAATAGAGGAGAGAAGAGACGTTCGGGGGAGACGTAGAGAAACTTGACAGCACCAAACGATGCGTTGTCGAGAATGCCAAGTATCTCGTCGTGGGACATACCGGAGTGGATTGCCTCAGCCTTGATACCGCGCTCCTTGAGGTGCATCACCTGATCTTTCATCAGGGCTATAAGTGGGGTGATGACGAGACAGACGCCATCCATAGCGAGTGCCGGCACCTGAAAGGTGATGCTCTTGCCACCTCCGGTAGGCATTAGCCCCAAGGTGTCGTTGCCGTCGGCAATGCTCTTGATGATGTCAAGCTGAATACTTCGGAAGGAATCGTAGCCGAAATACTTACGTAGAATCTCTATGTAAGGGGTGTCTTGATTATTCACTGAAATGAATATCCTCTATCTGTAGCTGTACGCTGCCGCGCTTATAGATGTTTTCCTCTATGGTATAGGCGATGTCGAAGGAACGGCGCGACTTGATGTAGCGAGCCGACTGTGCCTGTCCGAAGGCTATGCCGTTCATGACGGTGGGCGACTTGGAATCAACGAGTTCGAGCTTGATGTGCTCCTGATTGCGACCTACCACCTTGGATGTGCCGAAGTCATATACACCACGGGTGGCGAAGACGGGCTTGGTGTTGCCGGGACCGAATGGCGAGAAACGCTTTAGGTCGTGATAGAGACGCTTGTTGATATTGCTGAAGTCGATGACGGAGTCAACGTGTATGGTGGGCTCTGTGTGCTGCTCCTTGATATGTTCCTTGACATACTGCTGGAAGCGTTGCTTGAACTTGTCAACATCCTCCCAGCGAATGGTCATGCCGCAGGCGTAGGTATGGCCTCCGAAGTTGATGAGAAGGTCGCGACAACTCTTGATAGCAGCATAGATGTCGAAGCCAGAGACAGAGCGGGCAGAGCCTGTAGCAAACTGTCCGTCGCGGGTGAGCACGATAGTAGGACGGAAGTACATTTCAGTGAGACGTGAGGCAACAATGCCTATGACACCCTTGGTCCAGTTTTCGTCGCACAGGACTATACATTGCGGATGTTGTTGTTTCTCAAGTTGCTCCACGATGTGATTGGCTTCCTCGGTCATCTGTTTGTCAACCTCACGACGCTGGTCGTTGTACTCGTCAATATGTTTTGCCATAGAGAGCGCTACGGCATAGTCTTTCTGCACGAGGAGGTCAACAGATAGGCGACCATTCTCCATGCGGCCGGAGGCGTTGATAAGTGGACCTATTTTGAACATGATGTCGCTCATGGTGATTTCTCGCTCGTTGAGCCCGCAGATGTCGATGATGGCCCTAACACCAAGAGATGGTGTCTGGTTGAGCATCTTCAGACCGTGATAGGCGAGGATACGGTTTTCATCAGTCACCTCTACGAGGTCGGCGGCAATGCTCACGGCACAGAGGTCAAGCAGGGAGATGAGTTTTGAGAAAGGGATGCCGTTGTTCTTGGCAAATGCCTGCATGAATTTAAATCCTACGCCGCAGCCGCAGAGGTGCTTAAAGGGATAGGTGTCGTCAACTCGTTTAGGGTTAAGGATGGCGTAGGCATCAGGGAGAGTGTCGTCAGGCACGTGGTGGTCGCACACAATAAAGTCGATGCCGATACTCTTTGCGTATGCTATTGCTTCATGTGCCTTGATGCCGCAGTCGAGAATGATGATAAGGCTGACACCCTGCTCCTTGGCGAAGTCGATACCCTTTTTGCTTACTCCGTAGCCCTCGTCGTAGCGGTCGGGTATGTAGTAGTCGATGTTGCTATAGAACTGCTGAAGGAACTTATAGACAAGGGCAACAGCGGTACAGCCGTCAACGTCGTAGTCGCCATAGACGAGGATACGCTCCTTGTGACCTATGGCATCATTGAGACGGTCAACGGCAAGGTCCATATCCTTCATTAGGAACGGGTTGATGAGGTCGGACAGCTGTGGACGGAAGAAACGCTTGGCTGCCGACTCGGTCGTGATACCGTGTTTGACGAGCTGTGCAGTAAGGATGGGGGAGATATTAAGCTTTTCGCTCAATTCCTCCGCCTGGCTTTTCTGCAGTTCCGTTGGTGCGTCTATGTTCCACTTAAAATTCATTCTGTAGTAATCTTCTTCATGTTCAGTTTTGTAATCTTCCATTCAGGAGTTATCTCGGCAGAAATAATGTATTTTGCGAGTTTCTCCTTACTTGGGTCGGTGCGCTCTATGCGTTGCTCGGCACCAAACTGCACACGGATGTTTTTTCCTCCATCGCCATTGTCGACCTTCTCAGCCTTGAAGTTGTCCATAATGTACCAGTTCATGTTGGTGATGTCTTCTTTGTAGAGCCTGTTCATGAAGTTTACCACGTCTTCGTTGCTCGCACCTGTGCGGTTGAGAAATGAGGCGAGGAAATCGGTTACGGTGCTGAGAAGCTTTGACTCGTTCTTGGCATTGATGGCTTGAAAGAATTTACGGCAGACACTCTTTGCCAAGTCAAGCTCTTCAGGAGTGAGTTGCACGTCTTTCTGTTCGTCGAGAATTTGCTGTATGGCGTCAACGTATTTGCCGTTGGGATGTTCTGTGAGATATTTCTGTAGTATCTCCACCCCCTTGTTGCCCTTGTAGTCACGCATGGCTTGGTTGTAGTCGATGGAGTCAACCTTGTTCTTTGCCTCAGCCAGATGTGGCGAGTCGGGATTCTCTTTGATGTATTCCAGCAAAGCTCCGCGAGAACCGCTGTTCACGGTGTTCTCCCACTCATTGTCTTCCATCTTTATCCTGGTGAGAAGGGCATTGACGGAGTCACGATGCTCACGTGGAGCTTCCATGTATTTGCTGAGGTAGTTTTGTAACACCATAGGATCTGTGCTCTGCATGGCATACTCGTATGCTTCGCGCTCTTTCTCCTCTTGGGCATTGGTGTAGAAATAATATACCGTGCCAGCGATAGTCAATGCAATGAGCAGCGACACTATCCATACAGCGTTCGACTTCTTGGGCTTAGGCTGTTGCTGGGGTTGCAGTCTGAGTGTTGCGGCATTATCGTTGTGCTGCAAGTCTGTAGTATATGGTATGTTGCTGGTAACATTACCAGCGATTTTGATACCGCAGTGAGGGCAGATCTCAGCCTTGTCGCTCACCTGCTGGTTACATTCGGGACATCTTATAAGCATTTTCTAATCTTCTCCTTTTCTGTGTCGGAATTTCAGTTCGCGTAGTTTGTGGTCGCCCATGAACCTTGACTTGTCAACGTAGCCCCTCACACCGTTGAGACTTCCCTTGCCAGTGTATTGCCATAGTGTTATGTCACGTTCGTCAATAAGCTTGGGCTCCTCCTCCGTGTACTGGGCTATCATGATGAGGTATCGGTTCACTTTTTCTGCGAGGTGCTTGTTGTAGAAATTGGCACCGGTATAGAGTAGGGGACGTTGGCGGTAGGCATGCTCCACAAGTTCGAGGAATTTAAAGAGCGAGTCGCAAAACTCCTCTGTAGGCAGTCCGCCGGTAGTCTCTATGTCAATCATCGGGATGAGGTCTTGTTCGCTTGGCTTGCATTGAACAATAAAATTGGCAAGCTGCGTCTCTTGGTCGGTACGTGGACGATAGAAATGGTATGAACCGACCTTGACACCGTAGTCGTGACCTATTTTGAGGTTGTTTTCATACCTGTCATCAATACGATCGCCTCCTTCGGTAGCCTTGATGTAGCAATATGCCACGTTACAATCGCTGATGTGCTCCCAGAAAACTTCGCCTTGATAGTGGGAAATATCGATACCATGAACGTGCGTACACGTGTCTTCGCACGCTACGAGCGCGTTGTCAGCATGGGTGCAGATAGTGAAAAATACTGCTAAAACACTGATAAATAGACGTTTATATGTAATAAAAACCTTTGCTTTCAATTTCATGAATGCAAAGGTAGTAATTTTTTACGAGATATGTGTCGGAAATAATGCTAAAAAGTGTTTTATTTTATAGTTGTTTAGCATAAGCCTGTATCGCTTTTCTCGTTATCTTTTCAGCTTCAGCAAGCGAGCAGAATAGTTTTCCACCGGAAGCATTCTTGTGTCCACCACCATTGAAGAACTCAGCAGCGAGTTTGTTGCAGGCGAAATCATCTACCGACCTGAGGCTTATCCATACGAGGTTTTCTTTCTCCGTGTCTTCACGCAGGGAGATGGAGAGCCTATGCCCCTTGATTTGAAGTGGAAGGTTGACCAATCCCTCGGCGTCGCCCTTGACAAAATGGAAGCGTCGCTGCTCCTCTTTTGAGATTGTGTAGTATGAAGCACGTAGTGGTGTCAGTACCTTCAACTTTTGGTATAATATATACCCCGTAAACCTTAGGCGGTCAACGCTAAACACGTGGTAGATGTTACGGTAAATCTTGTCTTTGTCAATGCCCTTTGCAAGGAGCTGTGAGATGATGAAATAGATCTCCGGATTTGTGGAATTGAAGGTAAAGCCACCCGTGTCTGTCATCATGCCACAATAGGTTGTGACCGCCATGTTCTTTGTCATCGCCTCATAGCCTCCTAACTGCCATATCAGACGGAAGACAATCTCAGAGGTACTGCTGACATTAGGGTACGAAAGAGACAGCTTTGTTTGTATGTTAGGATTAGGATGATGGTCTATTAGCATGAGCGGTTTGCCAGAGTTTTTCAGCACCTGCTCCATCTCGTCCGTAGTTCGCGAGAGCACGTTAAGGTCCATGCAACATATTAAGTCCGAACCATTTATGAGTTCTGTAGCCTTTTCCTTGTGCTTGTCAAACCTTATAACCTTCTCCACTCCTGGCAGCCATCGCAGGAAATCAGGGAAGAGGTCTGGCGCAATGACCACAGCCTCCTTGCCTTGCTGGCGAAGGTATTCCGCCCATGTTATGGTTGAGCCCAGGGCATCGCCGTCAGCATTCGTGTGGCATACAATGATTATGTTGTGAGAAGTATTGATGAGGTCGCGCAGAACAGCAACCTCATCATTCGTTAGCAAGTCAATAGACATATTTTAGAATAGTTTGTCAGGATAAACGCCGTCAGCAACGAGTTTCGCTATGCGAGCCACTGTGTCGGGGCGGTCTTCTGAATACGTTACTCCAAACCATTTTGAGGTGGTATCGAGCACCTTGCATGTAGCGGTGCCGTCATTTATCATCTTGTTTACCACCATAGGGATGAAGAACTCAGACTTTAGGTTGCTGATGTTGGCAGGGTCGGAGAGGAACTCTTTGAACATCTTCTCGGAGTAGTCGAAATAGTCAGGTGTGAATCCCCATACATTCATGCTTACGGGACTGTTTTCGTCAACCTCTGTCCATGCTCCGTCTTCTTTATTGTCAGCACGATAGGCAACGGTGCCGTCTGGCTGACGGGCTATCTTCGTCCTCTCTACGCAGGTAGTAAGGTTGCCGTTCTCATCGGTAGAGCACAAACCGCGTGAAACCGTACCATTCTCGGATAGTGTGTTGCCAATGCGGAATCCTACCATAGCATATTTTCCCTTGTCATTTTCCGACAGAGAAGCAAGGTACTTGCCGATTACCATGAAGCAGTCACGGTTATAGAAATCATCGCAGTTTATTACGCAGAAAGGTTCTTTTATCACATCCTTACCCATCAGTATGGCGTGGTTGGTGCCCCAAGGCTTCTGTCTGCCTTCTGGCACAGAGAAGCCCTCTGGCAGTGCGTCCAGCTCCTGAAAACACAGCTCACATTGTATCTTCCCCTCATACTTTGAGAGAATCTGCTCCCTGAACTGCTGTTCAAAATCCTTGCGGATTACCCATACAACCTTGCCGAATCCAGCCTGTATTGCATCGTAAATACTATAGTCCATTATGGTCTCACCGTTAGGACCTACACCATCGAGCTGCTTCAAGCCACCATAGCGGCTTCCCATTCCTGCAGCAAGGAGAAATAATGTCGGTTTCATATCTTTAATCTTTTAATTTTTTAATTCCTCAATCTTTTAATCTTTAATCGGGTTCCATCCCTGAGCGAGGAGGTCAAACTCGTTTCCGTCACGTGATATTAGTTTTAGCCCAAATTCTGGCTTCGTCATGTAGCCTATCACCTTTATGCCCTCCATCTCCTGTAGTTTCTCATTGTCACCTATAGGACACGTAAACAGCAGTTCGTAGTCTTCGCCACCATTCAGGGCGCAGGTTGTAACGTTCATGTTAAGTTCCTCTGCCATCAGCGCCGTCTGGTAGTCAATCGGCACGGTCTTTTCGTATATTCGGCATCCTGTGCCAGACTGCTTGCAGATATGGTGAAGTTCTGAAGACAGTCCGTCTGATATATCCATCATGGCTGTAGGACGTATGCCGGCATTACGCAGAGTTTCCAAGACGTCTCCTCTTGCCTCTGGCTGCAACTGCCTTTGTATGAGGTATTCTTTGCCGTCGAACTCAGGCTTCCACATATCCTCTTCCTTTATTTTTCCTTCCTTCAGCTGCTCATAATAGATAGTCTTTTCACGCTCTAACAACTGCAATCCCATATAGGCTGCTCCCAGGTCGCCCGACACACATATCAGGTCTGTATCCTTAGCACCGTTACGGTATATGATATCGTCTTTCAAAGCCTCGCCTATACATGTAATAGAGATTGCAAGTCCAGTCTTGGATGACGTCGTGTCGCCTCCTACGATGTCCACCTTCCATTTGTCACATGCCATCCTCAGTCCGTCATAGAAGTCTTGAAGGTCCTCCACGATGAAGCGTTTTGACAGTGCTATTGAGACGACCATCTGGCGTGGTGTCCCTCCCATTGCGAATATGTCGCTGATATTGACCATTGCTGACTTATAGCCCAGGTGCTTCATATCGACATAGGTGAGGTCGAAGTGTATGCCTTCCATCAGCATGTCGGTGGTGACGAGCGTCTCTTTGTCGCCATAGTGCATCACGGCACAGTCGTCGCCGACACCCTTTACGGTTGACTCGTTCTGCGGTTTTATGTCTTTCGTGAGATGGTCTATCAGTCCAAACTCTCCTAATTTTGCAATTTCCATCTATAGTTAACTGTGGGTTATGAATTACATTCTTTCTGTCATCTTCTTTATCAGCATCTTTATGCGTGGCTGCACGCTGTTGCCTACCTCCTGCACCTCTTCATGTGATGCTGTCTCGGGCTGGTTTGTTATACCCATATTGGTTATCACGGATATGCCAAACACCTTCATGCCGCAATGTCTCGCCACTATAACTTCTGGCACCGTGCTCATGCCTACGGCATCAGCTCCCAATATGTGGTAAGCCCTGTATTCGGCAGGTGTCTCAAAGGAGGGACCTTGCGTGCCGTAATATGTGCCATGAACTATGCGAAGGTTGTTCTCCCTCGCTATGTCGTCAGCCAACTCTACCAACTCGTGGCTATATGCTTCGTGCATATCGGGAAAGCGCGGACCTGTAGGTACGTTCTGTCCTCTCAGCGGATTTGCTGGGAACCCGTTTATGTGGTCAGTGATAACCATCAGGTCGCCCACCTTAAACGTCGTGTTGGCACCACCTGCTGCATTGCTTACTATCAGGGTTCTTATTCCAAGTTCGTACATCACCCTTACTGGAAACGTCACCTCCTGCATGGAGTAGCCTTCATAGTAATGAAAGCGTCCCTTCATCGCCAGTACCTCCTTGCCTCCCAGCTTTCCGAAGATGAGTTTTCCGTCGTGTCCCTCAACGGTAGAGACAGGGAAGTTCGGAATGTCCTTATATGCTATTTCCAAAGAGGTCTCTATTTCCTCCACCAGCGAGCCCAGCCCCGTTCCAAGTATTATTGCTACTGAGGGCTGCTGGCTCATTCTCGTCTTGAGCCACTCTGCTGTCTCTTTGATTTTTCTGTACATAGTTTAGAATGATCTGGTTAAACTTCTCCTCCTCGCCTTGCAGGAAGTTAATCTTTATCGGCAGGTAATAGATATTCTCCCTTACACCTCTTGACAACCCCTTCAGGTCCATCATTCTCATGGCATCCTTCTCTGTCGTTATGATGATGCAAGGCTTCTTCTGCATCTTGTATGCAAAGTTGATTGACTCAACGTCTGATGCGGAGAACTCGTGATGGTCGCTGAATGATATGTGGGTGATGGACTTGCAGTAGTCCGTCAAGTCCTCTATAAGGTGTCGTGGTGATGCTATTCCTGTTACGAGCAGCACGTTTGGCAGTAGTGTCGCGCTGTTTATTGTCGTCTTGTCGTTGAAGTCTGGCTGCATTAGCGGCTTAGCCTCAATGAACAGGGGAGAGAGCGGACAGTATTTTATCGTGGTAAAGAACAGATTCTGGTACGGAAACAGGTTCATGCTGCGCTGCAACACTCTGTATGCCATCGGGTTCATGTCGGCAGGACATTTCGTTACTATAACGATGTCTGCCCTGTCTTTCGCGCTTATCGGCTCCCTTAGTCGTCCTGCAGGCAGCAGCACGTCATCGGTTATTATGCGGTGGTAGTCTGTCAGCAGTATGTTGATGCCAGGTTTCACGTAGCGATGCTGAAAGGCGTCATCAAGCAACACCACACCTGTATCTTTTGTCTCTGGCGTAGCGAGCAGGGTGTCGATGCCGTGACATCTGTCAGCATCTACTGCCACACGTACATTCGGAAACTTTTTCTGTATCTGGTACGGCTCGTCGCCTATCTCGTGTATGGTGGTGGTGCTTCCTGCCAATACGAATCCCTTCGACTTGCGTTTGTACCCTCTTGACAGTACGGCGGTTTTCACCCTGTTGTGCAACAACGAGACGAGATATTCCACATGAGGTGTCTTGCCTGCCCCTCCTACTGTTATGTTGCCTACCGATATTACGGGAACGGCGAAGGTCCTGCTCTTCAACACCTCTGTATCAAAAAGCAGGTTTCTTATCCACACAGCAAAGCCATAAATCCATGACAGTGGGGTTAGCCAGCGATTTATTGTTATATGATCACCCTCCATGTGTATCGGCAATATAAATAGATTTGACAGGCAAAGTTACTAATAAATTGGCAAACAAGCAAATTTTACACCTATTTATTTTTTGAGGAGAGGTCTCAGGAACCTTGATGTCCTGCTTTCTTTTTCCTTGACAATCTCCTCTGGCGTGCCTGTGGCAACTATAGTTCCGCCTCCTCGTCCTCCTTCGGGACCTATGTCTATGATGTGGTCTGCAAGCTTTATCACGTCGAGGTTGTGTTCTATTATGAGCACGGTGTTGCCTCTGTCAACAAGCCGCTGCAGTATTATCATCAGTATCCTGATATCCTCGAAGTGCAGCCCCGTCGTAGGTTCGTCGAGTATGTAGAACGTCTTGCCCGTGTCGCGCTTGGCGAGTTCTGTGGCAAGCTTTACCCTCTGGCTCTCTCCGCCTGACAGCGTGGTGCTCGACTGTCCCACCTTTACGTACCCCATGCCTACGTCCTGTAACGTCTTGAGTTTCTGCTTTATTTTGGGTATTGCTTCAAAAAACTCTATAGCCTGGTTTATCGTCATGTCGAGCACGTCGGCGATGCTCTTTCCTTTGTATTTCACTTCGAGCGTCTCGCGGTTGTATCGCTTTCCTCGGCACGTCTCGCAAGGCACATATACGTCAGGCAGGAAGTTCATGCCTATGGTTCTGTAGCCGTTGCCTCCACAAGTCTCGCATCTGCCACCCTTCACGTTAAACGAGAAGCGTCCGGGCTTATAGCCCCTTATCTTCGCCTCTGGCAGGTTTACGTACAGTGACCTTATGTCTGAGAACACTCCTGTGTATGTGGCAGGGTTGGAGCGTGGCGTCCTGCCTATCGGACTCTGGTCCACGCACACCACCTTGTCTATGTTCTCTATGCCCTCTATGCTCTTGTAGGGCATGGGGTTCTTCAGCGATTTGTAGAAGTGCTGCGACAGGATGGGTTGCAAGGTCTCGTTGATGAGCGTTGACTTGCCTGAGCCGCTCACTCCCGTCACCACTATGAGCTTGCCGAGCGGAAAGTCCACATCTACGCCTTTCAGGTTATTGCCTGTCGCCCCTTTCAGGGTGATTGTCTTTCCTGTGCCTTTCCTGCGTTCTGCGGGAATTTCTATCGCCTTGCTCTTGTTTAGGTATGATGCCGTCAGCGTCTCTGTATTCAGGAGTTCTTCGGGAGTGCCCTGAAACACTATGTCGCCTCCTTTCCTGCCTGCTCCCGGACCTATATCGACTATGTAGTCGGCATTACGCATCATGTCCTCGTCGTGCTCCACCACTATGATGGTGTTGCCCATGTCGCGCAGTTTCTTCAGTGAGTTGATAAGTCGCTCGTTGTCACGCTGATGCAAGCCTATGGAAGGCTCGTCGAGTATGTAGAGCACGTTGACCAGTTGCGAACCTATCTGCGTGGCAAGCCTTATGCGCTGGCTCTCGCCGCCTGACAGTGACTGCGACGGACGGCTAAGGGCTATGTAGTGCAGTCCTACGTCGAGCATGAACTGCAGCCGTGTGCGTATCTCCTTCAGTATCTCCTCCGCTATCTGGCGCTGCTGGCTCTCCATGTGCTCAGGAGCCTCCTTGAGCCAGTCCTGCAACTCGTCTATGTCCATATTGCCCAGCTCGGCGATGTTCTTGTCCCATATCCTGTACGACAAAGACTCTTGGCTCAGACGTGCTCCGTTGCAGGCAGGGCATACGGTGTATGAAGTCTCGCTGTCCTCCTCATCATCCCTTGGTGCAGAGGTGATGTACGAGGTGTCCTCATAGTCAAGCGTGGCAAGGGGGTCGTTGGCATTCACCACTCCCAAGCCCTTGCAGTAGGGGCATGCTCCCTCTGGCGAGTTGAACGAGAAGATGTTTGGTGCCGGGTCTTTGTACGCCATTCCCGTAGTGGGGCACATCAGGCGCTTTGAGAAATACTTTGCCTCCTGCGTCTCCTTGTCCATTATCATGATGAGTCCGTCGCCCTGTCGCATGGCGGTCTCTATGCTCTTACGCAGTCTGTCAGTCTTGCTCTTGCTTTGCTCGTCCTCCTGCACCACCTTTATCTTGTCTATCACCACCTCTATGTTGTGGTTCTTGTAACGGTCGAGCTTCATGCCGTGCACCAGGTCTTGTATCTCCTCGTCTATGCGTACCTGCAGGAAGCCTTTCTTTATCATCTGTTCGAAGAGCTCGCGGTAGTGTCCCTTCCTGTTGCGCACCAATGGTGCAAGGATGAATATGCCCTTGCCGGCATACCGCTCCTCTATCATCTGTGTGAGCTGTTCCTCGGTATATTTCACCATCTTCTCGCCCGTAGCCCAGCTGTATGCCATGCCGGCACGTGCGTAGAGCAGTCGCAGGTAGTCATACACCTCTGTCGTGGTGCCCACCGTGGAGCGTGGGTTCTTGTTGGTGGTCTTCTGTTCTATGGATATCACAGGCGACAGTCCCGTTATCTTGTCCACGTCAGGACGCTCCATGCCTCCGAGGAAGTTGCGTGCGTATGCCGAAAATGTCTCTATGTACCTGCGCTGTCCCTCAGCCAGTATGGTGTCGAAGGCGAGCGACGACTTGCCCGAGCCCGACAGACCTGTTACGACCGTCAGACTGTTGCGAGGTATCCTTACGTCCACATTCTTCAGGTTGTGCGTCCTCGCTCCCCATACATTTATGTATTGTTCTTCTGCCAAAAAGCTAATTCTTAATTCCTAAAGGTCTCTCAGATATGCCAACCTTATATATATAGTACCGTTGTTCGACTTTGAGAACTCGTCCTTCTTCGAGTCGCCATACAGGTTGCCGAGTCCGTAGTAGTATCGTCCTTCGAGCGAGAAGCGCCCTATGTGCCTTATGTCCCATTCCACGCCGGCTCCCACTGCTATGCCGTAGTCGAAGTGCTTCTCCACGTCCATCGTCTCCTGTGCCACCTCGGTGTTCACCCTCGTCATTCCCTCCACGTAGTCGGGGTAGTTGGCTGGAATGTACGGAGTGTCGTAGTTCTTCGTTGTCGATTCGCTGAGCATAAAACCTATCTGCGGACCAGCATTTATGAAGGCATTCACGCCCCGTCGCTCCTTACCCCATGCAAGGTGAGCCAGCAGGGGTATCTGTATGTACTTCACGTCGCGCTGGTAGCTCTCAGCTATGCCTGTTGTGGGGTTTGTCACCTCCTCGCCGCTTATCGTCTGTATCTTCTCCTTCCATCCTAACTCTGCTATGTTCACCTCCAGCTGCACGGAGCAGATAGTTGAGAAATACTTCTCGCTGGTGTATCTGCCCACTATGCCGAATGTGCTTCCCGTGTGCATGCTCTGCGGCACGTCGGGGGTGAAGCCCACCTTGTTGAGCGCACATCCTCCACTTATGCCCACAGCCCACACGTTGCGGTATTCTCCCACCTGAGCGAATGCTCGCAGCGATGCTGCGAAAGTAAGAAGTAAAAAGTAAAAACTAAAAAGTATCTTTCTCACAAACCTTAAACCTTTAAACAGTAAACGGTAAACCTTTAAACCTAATATTGCAACGCATCAATGCCTCCGTCTGGTCTGTAGTGTATCAGCATGAACGCCTTGTTGCGGTAGCCTCCGTTTGATGAGGTCTTCTGAAACTTCAGCGGTGTCTGCATCCACTGTGTCCTGCCGCCTATGAAGTACATGGCGTGGTCATATCCCGTAGCCGCAAAGTGGGGTAGGGCGTTCATCATGTCCTGATGGAAGGCGTTATGGTAGTTCTGGGCAAACTGTCTGGTCTTTGCCGACTGCTCGTTGTAATAGAAGTTAGTCGGTATGTAGGCATTGTACTTGGCAAACCTCTCCTTGTACGTCTTGGCATACATCAGCCACTCCGTATATCCGTACAAGGATATGCTGACGTCGCGGTTTGCTGTGAGCAGCGCATCGAGCTTGTCCAAGGCGGCACGCAGTTCGGGTGAGCTCCCCGTGTTGAGTATCACGAGGTTAGGCTGCGTCAGCGAGAAAGCCTTGGCAAACATTTCCTCCGATGAGCGCAGGTTGGTGATGTTATACTGCACGCCGTTCTGCTCCAGCACCTTCCTCAGTCCGAAGGTGAAGGCACCCTTCCTCGACGTAGTGTCGTTGCAGTCTATGAAGACGGGGTGATACTGGCTGAAATTCTCCGCCACACGCTGTATCGACGTGGTGTACATCTCGTCGGGCGACTGATACACCTGGTATATGTTAGGGTTCTTGTCCACCTCGTTGCCGTTTATCGAGAAGGGTATCACCATCTTTATGTCGTACGCCTTGCAGAAGTCGCCGAACACCTTCACCTGCTTGGTGTAGAGTGGGGTGAAGATGATGTTGCACTTCGTGGCACCGTCCTGCAGCAACGTAACTCGCGGGTCGGCGTCTATGGGCACGTTCCATGCCCTCACGTTGATGTTCCTGCCCTCAGCCTTCAGTTCCTTCACGGCGAGCAGTATGCCGCGATAGTATTCCGTCATGCGCCGTCCGTCGCCGTCAACGTTATGCAGCGGCAGCATCACCCCTACGTTCACTACGTTGTTGCCGGCACCCGTGCCAGCCTCTTGCCCGTTAGCCGATGCCGTAGCTATCAGTACCGTCATCAGCACATTTAATATATACTTTTTCATTACAGTTTGCAAAAATACACATTTTTTTCTTAAAAATAGAAGTTTAATCAAAATTTATTACTAATTTTGCTGCAAATATACGTTTTTTGATATGATACGAATAGCATCCATATTGTTCTCTCTGTTACTCGCCGCCCCCATGCTGGCTGACAGTAATCCGTACCTAAAATTCTCGTGGACGCTGACCGACGGCAGCGGCGAGCAGGCTGACAACTCCAAGAACGACTACGAAGGCTCCGCTCCCATAACTGCCACCGTAGAGGCGCAGGTCGTCTATACCGACGACGAAGGCAACGAACAGCCATACACCGATGCCACCTTCTACGGGGCATGGCGCGTGTGGAGCGAGGGGGGACAGATGGAAGAACCCGAACTGTCCAACCCCAACAATCCCACCGACTTCTACTTCCGCTCAGCAGGCAGAGACAGCATAGCCTTCGTAGGCTACGTTGAGATAACCAAGGAGTCTGGAATGGAAAGGATTGATATAACCCCCGCATACAACCGTACCAACCGCACCATCTTCTCCGTCAAGACCTACGAGAGCAAGCTCACGTTCCCCAACGCCTTCTCGCCCAACGGCGACGGATACAACGAGAAGTTCATTGCCAAGGAGTCGCAGAGCATCGTCGAGTTCCATGCCGCCATATACAACCGCTGGGGGCAGAAGCTCTATGAGTGGGACGACGTCAACGACGGCTGGGACGGCACCTTCCACGGCAAGCAGGTCAAGGACGGTGTCTATTACGTGCAGGTGAAGGCACGCGGTGCCGACGGTCAGACCTTCAACATCAAGAAGGATGTCAACATCATCCGCGGCTACGAAGAAGCCTACTCCAACACTACGGAATAACCGTTTCGTAAGTTACGATTACACTTGCGGAGGCATTGCCTCCATGTGTAGAAGCTTTGCTTCCACGTGCGGTTGCATAGCTTCCACGTGTGGTTGCTTAACATCCGCATTTGGTAATGGGATTTACTACTCGGCATGAGTTTTTTTTGAGTTTTTACATTAGAGAAT
>JAFVBX010000087.1 GCA_017479675.1 Prevotella sp. | reverse complement strand
CGTCGCGATTCTCGATGCCGTGGTGGAGCGCATACCGGCTCCTAAGGGCGACCCCGAGGCACCACTGCAGGCTCTCATATTCGACTCTGTGTTCAACTCGTTCCGAGGCATCATAGCCTACTTTAAGATAGAGAACGGCTCGATAAAGAAGGGCGACAAGGTGAAATTCTTCAACACAGGCATGGAGTATGTTGCAGACGAGGTGGGAGTGCTCAAGATGGACATGGTGCCGCGTCAGGAAATGAAGACAGGCGAGGTGGGATACATCATTTCGGGCATCAAGGATGCCAAGGAGGTGAAGGTGGGCGACACCATAACCCATATTGCACGCCCGTGCGACAAGGCGATAGAGGGATTCCAGGAGGTGAAGCCGATGGTCTTTGCCGGAGTATATCCCATAGACCCTACCGACTACGAGAACCTGCGCGCCTCACTGGAGAAACTGCAGCTCAACGACGCCTCGCTGTCGTTCATGCCCGAGTCGTCAGTGGCGCTGGGCTTCGGCTTCCGCTGCGGATTTCTCGGACTGCTCCACATGGAGATAATACAAGAGAGGCTCGACCGCGAGTTCAACATGGATGTCATCACCACCGTGCCCAACGTGTCGTACATGGTGTACGACAAACAGGGCGGCAGCAAGGAGGTGCATAACCCGTCAGGACTGCCAGAGCCGACGATGATAGACCACATCGAGGAGCCTTACATCAGGGCTACCATCATAACCGATGCCAACTACATAGGCCCCATCATGAAGCTGTGCCTCGACAAGCGCGGAGAGCTGATAAAGCAGGAGTACGTGAGCGGCAACCGCGTGGAGCTGCACTTCTACATACCGCTGGGCGAGATAGTGATAGACTTCTACGACAAGTTGAAGAGCATATCCAAGGGCTATGCCTCCTTCGACTACCACATAGACTCCTTCCGCCCGTCGAAGCTCGTGAAGCTCGACATACTGCTCAACGGCGAGCCAGTGGATGCCCTGTCAACCCTGACACACAACGACAATGCCGTAGGATTCGGAAGGCGTATGTGCGAGAAGCTGAAAGAGCTCATTCCACGTCAGCAGTTTGACATAGCAATACAGGCGGCGATAGGAGCGAAGATAATAGCACGCGAGACCATCAAGCAGGTGCGCAAGGACGTCACAGCAAAGTGCTACGGAGGCGACGTGAGCCGTAAGCGCAAACTGCTCGAGAAGCAGAAACGAGGCAAGAAGCGCATGAAGCAGATAGGCAACGTGGAGGTGCCGCAGAAGGCATTCCTCGCCGTGCTGAAACTCGATTAGCAAATATACACACATTACAACCCACTTTGAAACAATAATTACCCACTTATGAAAGAACCGGTAATACCCACCAGAGACATCGCACGTGAGCTGTCACGACGATTCAGCACTATGACGCACGAGGAGCTTGACATCCTCGAAAACCTCCTCATACCCATGAAGTTCAAGAAGGGTACGGACATCCTGGCACAAGGACAGGTGGCAGAATACATCTACTACCTGCATACGGGACTGATACGCCAGTACTACTACAAGAACGGTAAGGAGATGACAAGCAACCTGGCAGTTGACGGCTCCATATTCATGTCAGTGGAGAGCCTGTTCCGCGAGGCACCGACGGGCGAGGTGATAGAGGCTCTCGAAACCTGCCACATCTTCGCCATACCGAAGAAAAGGCTGGAGAACGTGGCACTGCACAACCAGAACATACAGATACTCTACCGCAAGATACTGGAGGAGGCACTCATAGAGGCACAGACACATGCCGACCTCGTGCGCTTCGAGACGGCACAGGACCGCTATCGCCGTATCTGCAAGCAGATGCCGAAGGTGGTGCTCAGGGCTCCGCTGGTGTTCATAGCATCGTTCCTTGAGATGACACCAGAGACACTGTCGCGCGTACGCTCATCAACCCTCATAGACTAACCAAAGACAAGAGGTGGAAATATATCTAATCATCGGTTTTGTGATTTTCATACTGGTCATCCTGTTTGTAGCAAAAAAACAGAGTGACCAGACAAAACTTGTGCACACACAGCAGATAGAAGAGGTGAGGAAATCGTACGAGAACCAGTTGGCAAACACACGCGAATCATACGAAAAACAGATTAGCGAGATAAAAAACTCGTACGAACGGCAGATAAAGGACGTGAAGGAAAACTCGGCAGAACAGCTCAAAAGCCTGCGCGAGATGAACAAGGAGCAGATAGACTCACAGCTCAACCTCATTCGCGAACAGATGAAGACCACGTCAGAGACGGTGCTCAAGGAACGCCAGAAGGAACTGGGAGAGAGAAACAACGAGCAGGTGTCGAAAATCATTGACCCGCTGAAGCAGAGCCTAAGGGAAATGCGCGAGGCACTCGACAACACCAAGGAACAGCAGAAGGAAGCACTGACGAGACTCGACGCAACGATAAAGCTCAACATGGAGCAAAGCGCCTCGCTGGGCGAGACGGCAGACCGCCTCACAAGGGCACTGACAGGCGAAGTGAAGGTGCAGGGAAACTTCGGCGAACTGAAACTGAAGCAGCTGTTGGAAGACCTTGAACTGAAGGAGGGAGAGCAGTTTGACACACAGGAGACTCTGCGCGACAAGAACGGCAAGATAGCAAAAGGCGATGACGGAAAGGGACTGATACCCGACTTCATACTACATTTTCCCAACAACCGCCATGTGGTGGTGGACTCAAAGATGTCACTCACAGACTATGAGCGCTACATGAACGCCGAAGACGGGACGGCGGAGAAGAGCACATACCTCAAAGCACACATAGACAGCGTCAGGGCACAGGTGAAGCGACTGGCAAGGAAGGAATACACCAAGTACCTGCCAGAGGGCTACAACCGCCTGTCGTTCGCCATTATGTACATACCGATAGAGGGCGCGCTGAACCTTGCCCTGGTCAATGACACCACACTGTGGCGTGAGGCTTACGACCAAGGGGTACTGATATTGGGACCACAGACCATGTACATGAACCTCCGCGTGCTGGAGATGATGTGGACACAGGTGAGACAGCTGAAGAACCAGCAACAGATGATAGATGCCGCCAACACCGTCATAGACCGCGTACAGGATTTCGGCATACGCTTCCAGGACGTGGAGACGAGTATGAACGATACCATAAAGAAAATTACGAAACTCAAGATAACAACGGCAGACAGCGGTGCAAGCATCATAACAGCTGCACGAAACCTCATAAAGGCAGGAGCAAAGGAAAACAAAAAGAAGAAGTCGCTTGCCGAACTTGACGACTCGCTCTTCCTGGAAGATAATAACAATGATTCGCCTAATGACAAAGCATGAAAGTCTCACTTGACCTTATGGAGTTTGTAGAACGCAATATATTAAAAAGGTATAATGCGTTTGACGCCGCACACAACATCGACCATGCCCTAAGGGTGATAAAGGCATCGGTGGAACTGGCTGAAAAGATGGGAGCCGACGTCGATATGGCATACGTGGTAGCGGCATACCACGACCTGGGACTGGAGAAGGAACGCGCTACACACCACATAGAGAGCGGCAAGATACTGAAGGCGGACAAGAGAATCGGCAAATGGTTCACTCCACAGCAGATAGACACGATGCGGCAGGCGGTGGAAGACCACAGGGCAAGCTCGTCGCGAGTGCCGCGCAACATATACGGCAAGATAGTGGCGGAGGCAGACAGGGACCTTAACCCCGAGACGGTGTTCAAGCGCACGGTGCAGTATGGTATGGACCACTACCCAGAAATGACGGAGGAGGAACACTGGGAACGCTTCACTGAGCACATGCAGAAGAAATACTCTTCGGCAGGATACATACACCTTTGGATACCTGGTTCACAAAACGAGCTGTACCTCAAGGAACTCCGCAGGATAATAGACAACAAGACGGAACTAAGGAAACACTTTGACAAGATATTCTCAACCCTAAACTCTCAACAACCATGACCATCGACATAAACATGCGAAAGAACTCACCAAAGGCATGGTGGCTTGCCGCACGTCCCAAGACGCTATCAGGGGCGGCTGTGCCCGTGATGATAGGCTGTGCATACGCTTTTTTTCTCGGTGGAATGGACGTTTTTACGCAGGGAGGATGGCTGCCGGCATTACTTTGCATGCTCTTTGCCTTCATAATGCAGATAGATGCCAACTTCATCAATGACTACTACGACTGCGCAAAGGGCAGAGACAACGAAGAACGGCTGGGACCGCTGAGGGCATGCCAGCAAGGATGGGTAAGCATGAAGGCAATGAGAAAGGCTATCGGCCTGACGTCATTACTTGCCTGCATCGTTGGTCTGCCACTGATATACTACGGAGGATGGGGCATGATGGCAGTTGGGGCACTTTGCGTAGCGTTCTGCTTCCTCTACACCATTTGTCTGGCGCAGATAGGGATGGGTGACCTGCTCGTGCTGGTGTTCTTCGGCATCGTGCCGACGGTATTCACGACTTACGTCGTTGTTCCAGAGAACCTGCAGCAGCTATCCATGATGCCGTGGAACCTCGGAATAGCTACGGGACTGGTGACAGACTGCCTCCTGCTGGTAAACAACTACAGGGACATAGACAATGACCGCAAGGTGGGAAAGAAGACTCTCGTGGTGCTAATCGGAAAGAAGAATACGGAGTATCTCTACATGATGCTCGTGCCAGTAGCCCTGATAATGGTTCTCGTGGAGTTCGGCTTCTCCAATGTGAACATCATACTGTGCTTTGCCGTATATTTCCTGCACATCGGAACATGGAACAAGCTGAAGAGGATAGGAGAGGGGAGGGCACTCAATGGCGTGCTCGGAGAGACGGCAAGGAATATATTCATTTATGGACTTTTGATATCTTTGCTTGTCATTTTAGTGTAAAAATGTAAGAAAAAAGACAAAAACATGCGCAAAAAGTCAATTTTGAGCAATAATGTTTGCTTATCTCACAAAAAATGAGTACCTTTGCTTCGCAATAAGGCAAAACCTTAATGAATTGCCTGAAAAAAATCATTAGATATAAAAACATTAAAAACTTTTAATTATAAAAAAGAGAAATGAAAAAGTACAATTTTAATGCAGGTCCATCAATTCTCCCACGTGAGGTGATTGAACAGACTGCTGCTGCATGTCTTGATTTCGAGAATTCAGGACTTTCACTTATGGAGATTTCACACCGTGCAAAGAATTTCCAGCCTGTTGTTGACGAGGCAGAGGCTCTCATGAAGGAGCTCCTCGACATTCCAGAGGGCTACAAGACTCTCTTCCTCGGTGGAGGTGCTTCACTCGAGTTCTGCATGGTGCCTTACAACTTCCTTGAGAAGAAGGCTGCATACCTCAACACTGGTGTATGGGCTACAAAGGCAGAGAAAGAAGCTAAGCTCTTCGGTGAGGTTGTGGAGATAGCATCTTCTGCTGACAAGAATTTCACATATATCCCACAGGGCTATACCATTCCTACAGATGCTGACTACCTGCACATCACGACAAACAACACCATCTATGGTACGGAGATGCGTTACGACATCGACTCTCCAATTCCACTGATTGCCGATATGTCTTCTGACTTCCTTTCTCGTCCTATCGACGTAAGCAAGTATGCACTCATCTATGGTGGTGCACAGAAGAACCTCGCAATGGCAGGTGTCACCTTCGCTATCGTCAAGGAGGATGCACTGGGTAAGGTTTCTCGTGCTATCCCAACAATGCTCGACTATCGCACTCACGTGAAGAAGGGTTCTATGTTCAACACTCCTCCTGTAGTGCCAATCTACTCAGCACTGATGAACCTCCGTTACATCAAGGCTCATGGCGGTGTAGAGGCTATGGATAAACTCGCTAAGCAGCGTGCAGAGATAGTTTACGGTGAGATAGACCGCAACAAGCTCTTCGTAGGTACTGCTGAGGAGGCAAGCCGCTCACTGATGAACCTCACATTTGTGCTGAAGCCAGAGTATCAGGACCTTCAGGATGAGTTCATGGCATTCGCTACCTCTAAGGGTATGGTAGGTGTCAAGGGTCATCGTGACGTAGGTGGCTTCCGCGCTTCTTGCTACAACGCTATGTCAATAGAAGGTTGCGAGGCTCTCGTTGCTTGCATGAAGGAGTTTGAGGCACAGCACTAATCAAAAAATAATATATAGTTCCTATAGTTACTATAGTTCCTATAAAAAACTAAGAAAAAAATGGCAAAAGTATTGATTGCAACTGAGAAGCCTTTTGCTGCTCCTGCGGTTGCCGGAATAAAGGAAATCATTGAGAAGGCAGGTTTTGAACTTGCTCTCCTCGAGAAATACACAGAGAAGGCTCAGCTCCTTGCTGCTGTGGCTGACGTTGACGCTATCATCATCCGCTCTGACAAGATTGATGCAGAGGTGATGGATGCAGCAAAGAATCTTAAGATTGTCGTTCGTGCTGGTGCAGGTTACGACAATGTTGACCTTGAGGCTGCTACGGCACGTAAAATCGTAGTAATGAATACTCCTGGTCAGAATGCCAATGCAGTGGCAGAGCTCGTTCTCGGTCTGTTGGTTTACACCGTACGTAACTTCTACAACGGCAAGGCTGGCAGTGAGTTGATGGGCAAGACTCTCGGCATACTTGCATTCGGTAATGTAGGCCGTAACGTGGCTCGTATAGCAAAGGGCTTCGGCATGAACGTTATTGCTTACGATGCATTCTGCCCGGCAGAGGTTATTGAGCAGTCTGGCGTGAAGGCTGTCGCTTCACAGGCAGACCTCTTCAAACAGGCTGACATAGTTTCACTTCACATCCCTGCAACTGCAGAGACAAAGCAGTCTATCAACTACGACCTCTGCGGTACGATGAAGAAGGGTGCTATCCTTATCAACACTGCTCGTAAGGAGGTTATCGACGAGGCTGGACTGCTGAAGCTGATGGCAGAGCGTGAGGACCTGAAGTATATCACAGACATCAAGCCTGATACTGATGCAGACTTCGCCAAGTTCGAGGGTCGCTACTTCTCTACACCTAAGAAGATGGGTGCCCAGACTGCTGAAGCTAACACTAATGCTGGTCTTGCTGCTGCAAACCAGATTGTAGGCTTCATCAAGGAAGGCATCACAAAGTTCCAGGTTAACAAGTAATTCCTTATATGACAGATAATCCCTATGGCTGCAATGGCTATGGGGATTATTTGTCTTTACTTACTAACTAACATTAAACCTTAAATAAAATGGCAATAGTAAAACCTTTCAAGGGCATACGCCCGCCAAAAGACTTAGTAGAGCAGGTGGAGTCACGTCCTTACGACGTACTTGATTCTGAGGAGGCTCGCGCAGAGGCTGGTGATAACGAGAAGTCTCTCTATCATATCATAAAGCCGGAGATAAACTTCGAACCTGGTACTTCGGAGTATGATCCCAAGGTATATGAGGAGGCTGCGCGCCAGTTCCAGAAATTCCAAGATAATGGATGGCTTGTGCAGGATGACAAGGAGCAGTACTATATCTATGCCCAGACATCATGCCTTCCTGCCAACGGCAATAAGGAAAAGACACAGTACGGACTTGTCGTAGGTGCATATTCTGGAGACTATGAAAAGGGCATAATCAAGAAGCACGAGCTGACACGTCGCGATAAGGAGGAAGATCGCATGAAGCATGTCCGTGTGAACAATGCCAACATAGAACCGGTGTTCTTTGCTTACCCTGACAATGCCACGCTTAATGAGCTAATCATGAAGTATGCGGCAACCAAGCCAGAATATGACTTCGTAGCACCTATTGACGGCTTCCGCCATCAGTTGTGGGTAGTGGCAGATGACAATGATATCAAGACCATCACAGAGGAGTTCGCTAAGATGCCAGCCCTCTATATCGCCGATGGCCACCATCGTTCTGCTGCAGCTGCTCTCGT
>JAFVBX010000086.1 GCA_017479675.1 Prevotella sp. | reverse complement strand
CGATTCCGCATGCAAAGGCTTCGTTTCCGTGCATGGATGATTTGTTCAAGAATGCTGTCGCTAAGCTTCTGTAATAAATTAACTGGTTAATTTGACGAATTAACTGGTAAATTTCAAAAATTAACTAGTTAATTTAATAGGGAGGCTACGCCTCAACGTAGCAGTAGTGCTCCTTGCAGTATTCTATGAGTGAGCGGAAGACGGGGGCTTGACATAGTATGTCGGGGTTGCCGACGATGATTTCTTTCTTTTTGGCACGCGTGAGGGCGACGTTGAGGCGGCGGTCTATGAGGGCACCGCTAATAGGGTCGGTGAATGTGGCGGAGGTGAGGAAGCGCAACTGGTAGTCGTAGCGCACGGTGAAGCCATAGATGATGACATCGCGCTGGGAGCCTTGATAGCGCTCAACGGTATCTATTGTTATAGTTGAAAGTTGACCTTCGACCTTCGACCTTTGACCTATAGCCTTCGACAGTTCCTGGCGCACGGCAGCTATCTGACTGCGGTATGGCACTATGACGCCGACTGTGGTGAGGGGGTCGAAGTGGTTGCCTGCCTCCCTTATAGCCTTGACGACTTCGCGGGCTATGATGCGTGCCTCCGTGAGGTTGACTTTGTCGGACTCATCCCAAACCTCCGAACAATTATCTTTTACGGCTATGAACTTCACCCGCTTTCCCTCTACGCTCTCCAACTGGTGGGGAAGTCCTGCCACCTGTAGCCTGCCGTCATAGAAGGCACGGCTGGGGAAGTCGGCTATGTCGCCGTGCATGCGTCCTTGTTTGGAGAGGAAGTAAAGAACGGGAACGGGAACGTTAACGTTAACGGTATTATACAACCGCTCGAAGAGGGAGTTGCGGCAGTTGGTAAGCCCTATGTCGAGGAGGCATTGTTCACTGACGCGCGAGTCTTCTTCCGACTGCTGCACTACGGCAGGCAGCTGTTTGTGGTCGCCGATGAGCACGAAGCGGCGAATGGAGGGCGATGACAGCAGCCCCATAAGTTGGGGCTCGAGTATCTGCGATGCTTCGTCGATGATGGCGAGGTCGAAGGTCTTGAGACGGAAGAGCGAGGACGAAGCAGAGGTGATGGCGGTAGTGGTACCCACGAAGATGGGGGTGTCGGCAATAAGCTGGCGTATCTCGCCCACATTGGCACACGCATCAGTCTTGTTCTCAAGGAGATACTTACGGTATGGCTGTTCGCATGAGAGCGACGAGCCGAGGCGTATGAAGTCGAGCCCTTCCTCTACGAGCTTTGACGAAATCTCGTCAACAGCACGGTTGGTGTAGGCAAGGAGGAGAACAGACTCATTCTTGAGGAGTTGTTCCTTCAGTATGTTGAGCAGGGCGAAGGAGGTCTTGCCTGTGCCAGGAGGTCCCACGACGAGGTAATAGTCCTGCGCCTGCATGGCACCGAGGACAAGGCCGTTGAACTTGCCGTAGTCGCCTTTCAGCGTTACCGAGGTATCGACGGCAGGCTGACGCTGAGAGAGCAAGAGCGCCTTGCGCTCAGGCGAGGCAGAAAGGAACTGGTAGAGGGAACGGTAAAGGGTTGTGGTGGACGATTCGTAGAAGTCATGTTCCACAGCCCACACCTCCCCCGACAAGGGAGTTGTCTGCGGCGAGCGCAGACGTATCAATATGGTTAGTATGCCGTCGGCAGAGGCATTGAGTGCCTCTATGGCACCACGATGCACTATGCCTGAGCGTATGTCGGGTTCCTTGCCTTCTTCATACGCATAGAGCGTCACGATGTCACCAAGGCGGAAGTTGCCGCTCCTCACCTCTGCATCGGGTAGCGAAGTGAGGCATACCTTGGTTATGGCGCCGTCTTCAACTATGCACTCGCTGATGGCGAGACGGTGAATGATGCTTCCCGACATGAGTTTGTCAACGAGCGAGGTGTGCCACTTGGCGGCAAAGCCCGTGTTCTCCTCCTTCTCATTGCGGCGCACCATCTTTGAGAGCATGTGCTCGCCTGCCACGAAACGGAACATACGCAGGAAGTATGCCTGCTCAAGTGGTGTGGCTGACTGGATGACGGAGAGCACACGTTCGATGTCCGGTCGTACCCACGTGAGCCAGAACTTGTCGCTCATGGGCTTGCGGCGCAACTGCTCGGGCTTCATCGTCAGGAGCACGTCGGCACCGCCTCGTGCGTATGACAGTTCAAGGTAGGCTATCTGATTGCGCAGCATTATGGCACGATGAAGCAAGGGCAACGAGGTCTCGAGGCGCACCAGTCCGTTGCCATACTTTGAGTAGAGCAGGAAAGACTGTATGTCTTTGTCCGCCACAGGCTTGCCGTCAAGCTCGTAGCCGAGGGAGAGCATAGCCCTGTAAAGGAGCATCTGCACGTAGTGTTTCTCAAGATAAACGGGTGTGTCGGGGTCGCTTTGGGGGAATCCTCCCTTACCCGATTTCTGCTCTATCAGCACGCGGTAGTCACGCTGCAGGAGGTCCATACGTCCCTGCAAGCCTAACGCCTCACAGAAGAAAGAGGGTTCGAGCAACACCTGTGAAGGGTCGTAGTCCTCCACCTGGTGCTCCAGCGTATCGTGTACGGCACTGCGTATGTTGTCCTTCTGCTGGCGGGCGTCACGGTGGAATGAGGCATCGATATTGTCAGCCACCGCCATATCCAAGGCATGGGAGTGGAAGTATTTAGTGATGCTCTCGGCATAGCCTACGTTTCCGCCGTGCACCTCTTCGTCAAGAAACTGCGAAGCAAGGTTACCAAGCAGGATGGAACGAGTGGGAGGCACAGTCTTCAGTTTGCCTAAAAGCGAGATATAGGGGGTGTCGGCATACGACTCGAAGCAGGCGGCAACGGACGATATGTCAACAAGGTAGTCGGGTTGGTAGATGATGATGTCGTCGCCAACCACGTTAATGACATCGCCCTCTGCAAGCAGACGGACGATGTCAGTATAATGTTCAGGTATGTTGAGGCTTGTTTCACCGCCATCGGCATCATGGCACACAATGGTGGTGCCGAGACACTGGCAGACGGTGAGACGCCTGACGTTATGCGAGGATTGCATCAGCAAGTGCTTCGAGGGCAGGCACGTCGGTATCTTTCATCCTGCCACGCAAAGTGACGAGGTCGCCCTTGACGGTGACGTTCTTCATCTCCTCTATCATCTGCTTCATCACCCTGCCAGCAGAAGGAGCCCACGAACCGTTCTCGATAAGTGCCACCTCGCGGTTTTGCCAAGCCTTTATCTGCAAGTGGTGCAGGAAGTCGTACATCGGTGGGAACAGCCCTGCATCGTAAGAAGAGGCAGCAAGCACCACCTTACCGTATTTGAAGGCATCCTCGATAGCCTCAGCCTGGTCTTCGCGGCAGAGGTCGGCAATGGCAACCTTCTTGCAGCCCTTGCCCTTCAGTATGGCAGAGAGAAGCTCGGCAGCCTCCTTGGTGCAGCCGTGTATTGACGCGTAGGCTATGAATACCCCCTCTGCCTCAACGCCGTATGCGCTCCAAATAGTGTAGAGACGGAGAGCCTCAGCCATCTTCTCGCCCTCGAGGATAGGACCGTGAAGAGGACATATCTGCTGTATGTCGAGGGCGGAAGCTTTCTTTAGAAGCGTGGTGACAGGACCGCCGTACTTGCCACAGCTATTGAAGTAGTAGCGACGTGCCTCGCAAGCCCAGTCGTCAGGCTCTGCCTCGCGCACGCCGAACTTGCCGAAGGCATCGGCAGAGAAGAGCACTTTGTCCTTCTGGTCATAGGTCACCATGACCTCAGGCCAGTGTACCATCGGTGCCATGATGAACTGCAGGGTGTGACTGCCGAGAGACAGAGTGTCGCCCTCCTTGACAGTCATCACCTTGTCGGAGATGTTATCATTAGGGAAATAGAGAGGTATCATGCTTGCAGCCTTGGCAGAGCATACTATCTTGATGGAGGGATAGAGTTCGGCAACCTTGCTTATGCCGCTGGCATGGTCGGGCTCCAAGTGCTGCACGATGAGATAGTCGGGGGTGCGTCCGTTAAGTGCCGCCTGCAAGTCCTCAAGCCAAGGGGTAAGGGTGCGAGGGTCGGAGGTGTCCATGACGGCTATCTTGTCGTCGTTGATGAGATAGGAGTTGTAGCACATGCCTTCAGGCAGGTCATACTGCGACTCGAAAAGTGTAAGGTCGCGGTCGTCTTGTCCGATGTAAATGATGTCGTTTGTTATGTTCATATTGTTTGTTATTATATCGAAATGTCGGAATGTCGAAATATAGTTATTACGAAATGTCGGAATGTCGAGAGAGGGTTCTTAAAAAGCAAGTTGCAGTATCTCCGTCGTAACTTCGGGTGTGATGGGGTAGAAGGCACCGAACTTCTCGCCCTTGTTCTTGTGGAGGTTGGCAACAAACTGCGGTATTGCCGCCTTTATCTCTGCCTCGCTGAGGTCAGGCAACAGTTCGCGAAGGGTGACGGGCAGCTTCAGGTCATCGTGCAGGAACTGCTTGAAGCACTCTATGCCCTCCACTGCATCGTCCTTGCCGAAGACGCGCTCGGCAAACTGCTTCATGCGAGCCGGATGATGCTGTGCCATGAAGAGCATGTAGGCAGGGGTTACTACGGCAAGTCCAGCACCGTGCGTAACGTCATACATGGCACTAATCTCGTGTTCTATCTGGTGCCCTGCCCAGTCTTCCTCGCGTCCTATGCCGCAGGTGCCGTTATGGGCTATCGTGCCGCTCCACATGATGTTGGCGCGTGCGTCATAATCCTGTGGGTTCTTCATCACCTTGCGTGCCTCGTTGATGATGGCGGTGATGACGCCCTCGCACAGGCGGTCGCTTATCTCCACATTCTCCGTGTTTGAGAAATATCGCTCCAGTATGTGTACTATCATGTCGCAGATGCCCGATGCCGTATGCCATGCAGGGAGAGTCATGGTCAGTTCGGGGTTCATCACGGCAAACATGGGACGCAGCAGCATAGGTTCCTTGATGCCCAGCTTCTGCTTCGTTGTGGTGTTTGTTATCACGGCATTGCCTGAGCCCTCTGAACCTGCCGCAGGTATAGTGAGCACCACACCGACAGGCAGAGCCTCGGTCACCTTTGCCTTGCCGATATAGAAATCCCAGAAGTCGCCCTCATAGCTTACGGCACAGGCTATGGACTTTGCCGTGTCTATGACGCTGCCTCCACCAACTGCGATGAGGAAGTCAACCTTTTCCTGACGTGCCAGGGCAATGCCTTCGCGCACCTTATCGTCCGTTGGGTTAGGACGTATGCCCGATAATGTTACGAAAGGTATGCCGACTTCGTCGAGCGAAGCCCCTACCCTACCTATCAGTCCGCTCTTGACAGCACTGCCGCCGCCATAGAGTATCATAACTTTCCTGGCACCGTAACGCTGTGCCAGTGTTCCTGTCTTTGCCTCCGTATTGCGTCCGAAGACGAACTCCGTAGGAGAATAAAATGTGAAGTCTAACATTATTAAATATAAGAGTTACTTTATGACGTTATGTCGGAATATCGTTATATCGAAATGTCGAATTATCTTATGATCTTTTCGCCGTTGACGATGACGATGCCCTTGAAGTCCTTGCCAACCTTTTGTCCCGCAATATTAACGGGAACGTTAACGTTAACATTTTGGTTATCGTTAGCGTTAACATTAACTATTCCAGTCGGTATCTCCATGCCGAGGATGTAGTAGGTGGCATTGAGTATCAGCTTCTGTGCTGCCTCGGTGAGGTTTGCCGTTGAATATTCGCTCACACCTATCATTATGTACCTGTTGTTTATCTTGCTTCCGCTGATGGTGGCACCGGTGAGGTCAGCAATGCTGATGTAGCTACTGTTGCTCACAGGTGTTGCCAACGTAGTGTAGCCAGACCAGCCAGAGTAGTCACTGATAGCTGTCACAGCATTGGTGTTTGCGGAAGAAAACAACTGCAAATTGTTGTTATCTATCTCTACGTCTTTGAATATCTCGTGCGTATCATTGCTGACGCGGACAGAAAGGTCTCCGGTGTTAGCAGCCGTGCCCCAGCTCCACACTCCGCTCTTCATCATCCAAGGCTTGAGCAACAAGGTGGGCAGGTTATAGTTCTTGAGTCCTGACATGGCAGCAGCATTGGAACCTGGCACAGGACTGATGACTATGGCATCGCACTCGCTATAGTCGTTACTTGAAACGTTGGCATCAAAAACGGTCACGTCAAACTTCGTCCTTATGGCATCCAATATCTTGGCATCGGCAGCATCCGTGCCACTCGTGCCGTTGGTGACGTAGGCTATGACGGCAGCTGATGCCTCGCTGACGTTCAGCGTTACGGTAACCTTGACGTCTGTCTCGAAATCAGCTGTCGGCACAAAGGTCATGACATATTTGCCTGCCTCGGTCGGCGTGCCGCTTATCGTTGCCACCTTGCCGTCCACTGCTACCGTCACTCCTGGTATCACCGTGTCGTCCGTGCGCTCTATTGCCGTTGCCGAACCTCCTGCCGTGATGGTGGTAGTAGTGATAGCCCTGCCTGCCCTTACTGACTGGTTGGCAAGACCTGCCAACGTCAGGGTTGCAGGCACATGGGGCGTGCCGCCGTCGGTATATTCAAAGCATCCGAGGTCTGGTGCATCGCCGTAGTAAGGCAGTTCGGTGTCTATCGTACCCTTGTCGATGAGCTGAGAGGTGGAGGTCAGGTGCATAAACACCATCTCTGGCAGCGAGCCGTCAGCCTGACGCGGAGCAAGTATCTCGCTCTCTATCACCTCCGTGCTTACGAAGTCGCCGTCCGACAGTGCCAGTCCGCTGATGTTCCATGAGTTATTCTTCTCCTCATAGCTTGCACACTTTATCACGTCGCTGTTCACTCCCTTGTAAGTCACATTATTATATAGATGTGCCGTGCCGCACTTGTTCTGGTCAAAGCCGTAGTTCTTGGCATTATAGCAGCTGGTGTTGTTGTATATCCACATCTCGCCTGCGTTGTTGTTCTGGTCTATGCCCTTTGCGCCGAGGCTTGCGTCGAGGTGGAAGTTTACACCGTTATATACCGACAGACTGTTGATGAGCTCCACATCGTGGTTGGTCTGTCCGCCGCCCAGCTTGAATCCGTTGGCATTGCCAAGGTTTATGTAATGCTCAAGGGTGACGGTGTATTGCGGATTGCCATCACGCTTCGATGTCACCGTAGTGCCGCTTCCCTCAAACTGCTTGAACCACGACTTGTCCGTCTCGTAGCGTCCGTGACCCACCATGTTGTATTCGCCAGGACCGTTGTTGTAGCATACGCAGTTTTCTATCACCGTAGGACCGTAGCCTCCTGTCACGTGCTGGTAGAAGTCCCAGCCGTCGTCAGAGTTGTTCCATGCACGGCACCCTATGTAGTGGTTGCCGCCACCCGTGTATTGCTTGTCGGCAAAGCCGTCGGCGTTTCCTCCAAAGTCGGCAGCTGTCGTGCCTCCCAGCTCATAGTCGAAGTTGTCGTGCGAGTCGCAGTTGATGATGAGGTTGTTGTGTCCGCCCTTCATCTGCACGCCCGTGTCGCCGTTGCCATAGACGTCGAGCATCTCAAACTTGCTGTATGAGCCCGAGTGCAACAGTCCGTTTTTGCCCGTATAGCGTATGGTCAAGCCCTTCATGTAGAGGTAGTTGCCCGACGTTGTGATGCCCCTTGAGCCGTAGGCTATCTTGCGGAAGTCGAAGATAGGCGTCTCGCCGTCCACTGCCCAAATGTTGACATACTGCGAACTGTTGCCACTTGCGCTGATGCTTATCGTGCTGCTGTAGTCATACTGTCCGCCGAGGCAATACAGTATGTCGCCTGCCGAGAGGCTCTTCACCAGTGTGGTAAACTCGCCCGCCTTGTCGTAACTTGAGCCGTCGCCCTTGCCGTTAGGCTTTGCGTAATAGGTCTTTGCCGACACCGTCACCACCGTCAGCAGTAGCGTTAATGCTATCGCAATCTTTTTCATTTTGTTATCTTATTATTTTGTTACTATCCTCTCTATGTCGGCTATCATCCGCCTGTATGGTGCAGAGCGTGTGTAGCCTTGGCTTTTCTTGAGCATCAGGGGCACGTCGCTCTGCGAATGGGTGTAGGCAGACAGCTCGTTCTGCATCTGCACCACGTGGCAAGCCTTACGGCGTATCTCGCGTTCGCGCTCGCGTCTCAGCTCATCACACACCGTCTGCATGGTCGGCACCACCACATTATTAAATAGATGGTGTCCCTGCACATACAGGTATGTCGTCTCCTGCGTCACTCCCAGTTGCAGCAACGAGTCCTTCGTCTTCAGGTATTCCTCCTTCTTGCCTGGTATGTCACGTTGCAGCATCGACAGCTTCACGTGCACCTTGTGGCGCAGCTTGGTCAGCGTTTCTGGTATGTCCTGCATCCTGCCGTGCTTTATTCCCACCACGTTGTTGAAGTCGGTGATGGTAAACTTGCTGTATTCGCCGTCCCTGTAGAGCATCACGCTCCACACGAAGAGCGGGAACACTATCCTGCTGTATTGCGACAGGAAATCCACAAAATCAAACACCGCATGGTCGTTGAGTGTTGACATCACGCACACGTTATGCAGTCCCTGTGCATAGCACTGGTAGTTCTCTATGGCATATACGTAGGTGTGCACCACGTAGGGGTTGTTCAGTATGAAGCGGCTCAGCGTCGTACCTCCCTGCAACAGGTAGTCATAGTCGGCATCCACGCAGGCTATCATGTTGTCACCCAGCCCTGCGCTCCCAGGCTGCTGCTCGTCGTTTTGCGTCATCAGCGACAGCAGCGCCTGGCGCTTACCCTTCTTCAGGTTGCCTTTAGAGGGCAGCATCACCTCGAAGTAGCGTGTCTCGTCCTCAAACTCCGACAGTACCATGCGCCAGAACAGCACGTCGTCATAGCTCTCCACGTAAGCCACTATGCGCCTGCGTGCCTTCTTGCCTCTCAGCACGTTCGCCGCTCCGACGTAGTCCGATGATATGTAGCCCTTGAGGTTCAAACCGTTATCTCGCTTACTTCCGTCACCTTGTCCATCCATCCGTCCATTATCATGGCTGGCGAATGGGTTGACAGTATTATCTGCACGTTAGGGTTGAGCAGCAGTATCGTGGCGATAAGGCTTTTCTGCCAATCCACGTGCAGGCTCACCTCGGGCTCGTCCATGAAGAGTACGCAGTGCTCTCCCCTCTCCAGATACACCGCCAGCAGTATCGTCAGCATCTGCTTCTCGCCGCTCGACAGCACCTTCAAGTCCAGCGGCTCGCCCCAGAACGTCAGCGTAAACTCCCTCTTCTCCCTGTCCACACTCTTGTGCGATGCCTCAAACAGCCTGTCGATAGCGTCGAAGAGAATAGTTTTCGTAGCGTTGTTTTCGTAGCCCGTAGGGCGTTTCGTTTTCGTAGCAACCTCTGGTTGCGTTTCGTTTTCGTAGCGTAGCGTTTCGTTTTCGTTTTCGTTATACTTCTCCACCAGTGCCTGCAGGTTGACGTCATACTCCGAGCGCACGTCGGGTGTGCCTATCCAGTCGAAGCGCACATACTCCGCGTCCTCCGGCTCCGTCGTCACGTGTATGCCCTGCCTCTCGTAGGCGTCTGTCCTCATCTCGCTGTGCTTCTCATACACGTGGCGCGCCCCCGCCATGGCGTTGCGCAGTATTGTACTCTTGCCGTCGCCGTTCACTCCGCTCAGTATGTTCACCTGCGGATCCAGCGTCCACTTAATGTGCTTCCTGCCGCCCCATAGAGCGTCAATCTCAATCTCTTTTATATAGTCTGCGTACTTCATTTCAGCCTCCTGTGCCACTCTTCAAACTTCCTCACTCCCTCTTCTCCGAACTTCACGAGCGACTGCCTCGCCTCCTCGTAGGTCTTCTCCCTGTCCAGTTTCGTCTTCGAGAAGAACTTGTCGGCATAGCAGATAATTATCTCCTCCCACGTCTCAGGCTCCAGCCCTGGCAGTCCCGTTCCCGTATGCCTTGCACACACGCGGGCAAACTTGTCCCCCACTATCATTTCCCCTCCAATCACTCCATGCCTTATGTACGGCTCCGTGCCGTAGCAGCAGATGCCCGGCGCGTCGCATCGTACTATGCCTATGTCGTGGAGCATTGCGGCAGCATAGACGAAGTCGCGGTCGCACTGCAGTTCGGGGTGCGCATCCACGATGCCCACCGCCTTCTCCGCCACCGCCCTGCTATGCCTCAGCAATATCTCCCTCAACTTGGGGTTCTCCGCCTCTGGATAGTAACGGTCTATTATCGCTTGGTAGTCTATCATCAGTAGTTCTCAGCCTTCAACTCGAAGTAGCTCTGCGGATGAGCACATACGGGGCACTCCTCCGGCGCCTGTTTACCCACCACGATGTGGCCGCAGTTGCGGCATACCCATACGCTGTCGCCGTCCTTTGAAAACACCACCTTGTCCTCTATGTTCTTGAGTAGCTTCAGGTAACGCTCCTCGTGACTCTTCTCTATTGCCGCCACGCCACGCATACGCTCGGCTATCTCCGTGAAGCCCTCCTCGTCAGCCTCTCGCGCCATGCGCTCGTACATGTCCGTCCACTCGTGGTTCTCGCCCTCGGCAGCAGCCTTCAGGTTCTCCACCGTTGACCTTATCGCGCCGCCCTCAAGATACTTGAACCACAGCTTGGCATGCTCCTTCTCGTTAGCCGCCGTCTCCTCAAAGAGAGCCGCTATCTGCTCATAGCCGTCCTTCTTCGCCTTTGAAGCGAAATAGTTATACTTGTTGCGAGCCATTGACTCACCTGCAAAAGCCTCCATCAAGTTCTTCTCCGTCTTTGTGCCAGCCAGCGATTTCTTGCCCTTCACTTCTTTCTCCATGCTCATAATGTTTTTAGTTTAGTTATTTTCAGTTACAGTCCTATTCTTGGTGCAAAGATACGAAAAACGAACGTTTTCCTCGCACCTTTATTGTTAAATAATCCAAAAAAACCAACCGCCATTTCTTCTTTAAGAGATTGCAGACCGCCTGTTGGTGCTTTGCATTTGTTTCCTTTTGGGAAACCGACAGTTTCTCTAAGCGATACAAAGTGTCTTTCTTAGCGAAACACATACAGAAGCATAGCTATTGCTTTAAATTTACTAGTTAATTTTCAAAATTTACTAGTTAATTCGTCAAATTAACTAGTTAATTTATAGCAGAAGCTAAGCGACAGCATTCTTGAACAAATCATCCATGCATGGAAACGAAGCACTTTTTCCTCCCAATTATTTTGCGAAAACAAAAAAACTTCGTATATTTGCAAACAGAAAGGACTTCACTCCCTATGCAAGAAACAGCAACGACATACAAGAACGCAGGATTTACCCCCCCCTAAAGAGCTTATATCCAGAGAGATACAAGCAACTAAGACTATAT
>JAFVBX010000085.1 GCA_017479675.1 Prevotella sp. | reverse complement strand
AGCCGAACTGGAGCAGAAGGACATACACATCGCTGAGCTCGACAAGACCGTTGCCGACCTCAGCTCCGACCTCGGAGAGATGAAGGAGGAGAGCGAGCACAAGCAGCAGACCATCGACTCGCAGGACAAACAACTCAACACCGCGTACTATGTCTTTGGAAACAAGAAGGAGCTGCAATCGCAGAACATCTACCACAAGGGACACGTCTTGCGCTCCAGCTTCAACAAGAACTACTTCACCAAGATTGACATCCGCGACGTAAAGGAGATAAAGCTTTACTCCAAGAGTGCCGAGATACTTACCACACATCCTGCCGGCACCTACACCCTCCAGCCCGATGCGCAGAAACAGTATGTGCTACGCATCACCAATCCCCACCAGTTCTGGAGCACCAGCAAATATCTTGTGATTTTGGTTAAATAAAACGATAAAGGCTACCCGAACAGGGTAGCCTTTATCGTTATGCCGATATATCGAAATATCGTTATATCGAAATGTCGTTATTCGAAGTAAAATGACAGCACTATCATGCGGTTGTTAGCCTTGTTGACGGCAGATGCGTATGGTAGTATGGGGTTGTCATCCTTTATGTCGCGCTTGGTGTCGAGGGCATTAGTCAGTCCGTACATGAATTTCAGTTCCGGTCGCAACTTGAAGAAGGGCAGGTAGATGTCGCATCCCAAGCCCACCTCGGCAAAGACCTCCGACTTCTTCATCTGTATGTAGTCGTTGGTGTTGTTGGTGAGGTTTATCATTGGTGCCAGTCCCGCCATGATGTACGGACGGTGGTTGTTCCATCGCTGTGCCGCGAAGATGATGTCGAAGTTGGCGCCTACATACACCGTGCGCATCGACTGTATCTTCGGGTCGCGGTTCTCTTCTGGATGCAGCTTGTTATAGAAGCGGAAGTTGTGGGTGCCGAAGTACAGTTGTGGAGCCAGACGGAAGGCGAAGTGCTGGTTGAGCCTTGCCTCCATGAGCACGCCAACGTTGAATCCCATGTCCCATGAGTCCTGGTCACAGTATATCTCCGACTGCTCGCCTGTGTGCAGGGTTGTCAGTCCCACGTTGCTGAACTCCGTTTCTTGCAGGTTCGTTCCCACCACTATGCCGAAGTGCAACGGTCGCAGGTCGGTATAGGGACGGTTCTGCACCCGCTCCTCCTGTGCAGTCAACGTCAACGGAAACGTCAACGCCGACCACATTATTATAATATGTGACAATCGGTGAAGCTTCATCGGTAAATAAAACGTCTGCGGTACCTAAAAATTGCGTCTGAAAGCTCCAAATACCCTCAAAAAAACATAAAAATGAACTTTTTTTGAAAATTCTCTACTAAAAATTAGGTATATAAAAAAACTTTTCTTATCTTTGCAACGTCAAAACAAGGTACGAGATACCTAAAAATGATTATCTATACAAAAACATTATAAACTTTAAAACATTAAGATTATGGCTTACGTAATTGGTTCAGATTGTATCGCTTGTGGTACATGTATCGACGAGTGTCCATCAGAGGCTATCTCTGCAGGTGACATCTACTCAATCAACCCTGATGCTTGCACAGAGTGCGGCACATGCGCTGATGTTTGTCCTAACGAGGCAATTTCTCTTCCATAAGAGCTAAACAAAAAAGGCTAACCAATCGGTTAGCCTTTTTTGTTATCCCTGCATCGCTATCATGTCGAAGAACTCGTTTCTAAGCTGGCGGTTCTTCTTGAAGCAACCCGTGAAGTAGGAGACAGTCATGTCTCCTTTGTTTTTTATGCCGCGCATAGACTTGCAGGTGTGGTGTCCCTTCATCACTATGGCGAAGCCCAGTGCCGGCGGCAACGGCTTGCCGCTGCGTGTGTGCGAGAGGGCATCGTCGAGCATCTCTATGACGTCCTTGCACAGTTTCTCTTGCAGCTGAAGCCTTGCGGCGCAATAGCTCACCACCCTTGCCACCTTCGATATGCCCAGTATCCTGCCTTCGGGGTTAGGTATGTAGGCAAAGTAATACTTGCCGAAGAAAGGCAACATGTGGTGTTCGCACATGCTGTAGTAGTCGCCGCAGTCGAACACCATGCTTTCGTCTCCGTTTCCGTTTTCTTGCTTAAACGTGCTGATGCGCGGCTTCATTTCGGGCTTATAGCCTCGGAATATCTCGTCATACATCCTCACGATGCGCTCGGGCGTGTTGTGCAGTCCTTCGCGTTCGGGGGCTTCGCCTATGTATTGCATAATGGTGCGAATGGCATCCATTACCTGCTCTTGTGATATCTTGTTGCTCATTGTATGTTTATTATCTTATGGGTTTGGAGTGAGAGGTGCCATTGAGGGTTGGCAAGACAGAAGTCGATAGCCCTCTGTAGGTTTTGTTTGTCTTGTGCCGTATCGCCTGTATCAACAGGTTGCAGGCAAAGGTTGGAGGCTCCCACGTCCTTGTATTTCTCTATGTATTCAGGTATGAAGAGCAGCTTCAGCTCGTCTATGCGTTGCAGCTTTATCTCGTTGCCCTTAGGACTGCACGTTATCCAATCGACCTCTGTGCCCTTGCTCAGCGCTATCGAGCCGTTGGTCTCTATCTGAATGAAGAAGCCCTCCTCGTGCAACAGGTCTGTCAGCCGTGACGTGAGTTGCAGCGTAGGCTCGCCTCCCGTTATCACTATGTGGCGCGCTGGGTATCGGCTTGCCTCCTTGGCTATCTCCTCCTCCGTCATCTCCGTGCCTGCCTCATGCTTCGTGTCGCAAAACCAGCACTTCATGTTGCAGCCGCTAAGTCGGAGGAACACGGCAGGCGTGCCCGTCCATCTACCTTCGCCTTGCAGGGAGTAGAATATCTCGTTAACTTTCATCGTCCTCGTATATTGCCACGTTCCCCACGCTCTCCTGCACCTCCACGCGGTAACATTCGGGTATCTGGTCGCACACCCACTTGGCTATGTTCTCTGCCGTAGGGTTGAAGGGCAGCAGTTCGTTGAAGTTGCCGTGGTCCAGGTATCCGTGTATCTGCTCCTTCACCTTGGTGAAGTCTATTACCATGCCGTCTTGGTTCAGTTTCCGGGCTTTACAATGTATGGTCACCACCCAGTTGTGACCATGCAGTCTCTCGCATTTGCTTTCGTAGGATAGCCTCAGCTGGTGGCATCCGGCTATCTCCATCGTTTTCTTGATGTAGTACATTGTCAAAGTTTTTTTAAATAGGGTTTGCTTCTACCTATATTCATTATTTCGGGTGCAAAGTTACAAAAACGAGAGCAAATGACAAAATAAATCATGATTTATTTTGTCATTGCCATGTGCATCTAACCCATACCGATGACTTCGCTTCCACCAAGGGAAACGAACCTCCTGTATGCAGTAGCTTTGCTTTTACTCAAAATTAACTGGTTAATTTGATGAATTAACTAGTAAATTTGCGAAATTAACCAGTTAATTTAATGCGGAAGCTAAACTTCTGTCCGTCAGAGTTTAGTTTCTGGCGTTAGAACCTTAGCTATAGCGTTGGTTAGCATGACGAACTCGTCGTGGGTGAGTTGCTCTGGGCGCTTGGTAAGGAAATCGGAAGGTAGCGGCAGGCTCAATGGGTCGGGCACTATCTGTTTCAGGCTCACGCGCAACATCTTCCTGCGCTGGTTGAAAGTGGCTTTGACGATGCGCTTGAAGAGCTGCCAGTCGCAACCGAGGTCGGTGCGCTGGTTGCGCGTCATGCGTATCACTGCCGACTTAACCTTGGGCGGTGGGTTGAACACTGTCTCATCAACGGTGAAGAGATACTCCACGTCGTACCATGCCTGAATGAGCACGGAGAGGATGCCGTATGCCTTGCCATCGCCTGCCTTTGCCGCCATGCGCTGCGCCACCTCGCGCTGTATCATGCCTGTGCAGCAGGGTATGAGGTCTTTGTGGTCGAGCACACGGAAGAATATCTGCGACGATATGTCGTAGGGGTAGTTGCCGGTGAGCACGAAAGGTCTGCCGCCGAAGATGGCGCTGAGGTCCATCGTGAGGAAGTCGCCATAGATAAGCCAGTCTTTCCCGTTAAAGTTCCCGTTGAGATACTCCACCGACTCCTGGTCTATCTCCACTGCCTTGAACTCGCGCGGCTTGGTGACGAGGTACTGCGTCATGACGCCCATGCCAGGACCAACCTCAAGTACGGGGATGTCGGGACAGGCATCGACGGTGTCGGCGATGCGGCGTGCTATGGAGAGGTCGGTGAGGAAGTGCTGACCTAAATGTTTCTTTGGACGAACTTTATTCAAATTCATAGTTGACGAGTTGGCAAGAATGTCATCCCGAGCTTTGTCGAGGGATCTCTCCACTTCGGTCGAGATGACACTTTTATTAATCTTTTAATCCTTTAATCTTTTAATCTCTTCACGCTGAGCATTGCGAAGCCGAAGATGCCGAGCAGTGCCACGAGGGCTGTCTGCACGGTGTGGACTATGAGAACGAAGAACAGGGCGTGAGCGTCTGCCACGCCGTAGAGTATCAGCATGGTCTTTACGGCAAAGTGCCACGAGCCGGCACCGTTGGGTGTAGGCACGAGCACTGCTATAGAGCCGACGATGAAGGTGACGGCGGCGCAGGTGAGCCCTAAGTGGGCTGTCTCAGCAAAACAAAAGAAGGTGAGGTAGTAGTGGAGGAAATAAGCTGCCCAGATAGCAACGCTGTAGAAAAGGAACAATGGTACGTTGCTGACGCCGCGCAGCGACATGATGCCGTCGAGGATGCCGCGAAGGGTTGACTTCACTTTGTCGTAGAAGGCGAGCTTCTTACGAAAGACGTAGAGCGACATGAACGCCATGACGGCGCATAACAGGGTGACGACGTAACCTGTGGCACTGAACATGCCGAGCAGTTCGTCGAAGCGTGTGCCTGTCTTGTTGAAGAAACTGAGGAACACAGGCAACTGGCACAGGAACACCAACATGGTGATGGCGAAGATGATGAGCGAATCGACGGCACGCTCCGTCACCACCGTGCCTAACGCTTTGGGGAAGGAAGTGCCCTCCCAACGCTTCAGCACTCCGCAACGTGTGAACTCGCCGATGCGAGGCACGAGGAGTGAGGCGGCATAGGAGATGAAGATGGAATAGATGGCGGTGGAGGTGCGGGGATGTTCGCCGAGGGGAGCGAGCGACTGCTTCCATCGCCAACCACGAAACATCTGTGCCAGTATGCCGAAGGGGAAGGAGGCGAGCATCCACCACCAGTTCATCTCGTGCCACAGCACGTGCTCGATGGTGCTCCACTCCACACCACGATACATCCAATACAAGATGGCTCCGCTCAGTAAGAGCGGAGCACCGATATTGATTGTCTTGCGTAGCTTATTGTTCATTAGTATTCCTCCTCGTCGAAGAGGAAGTCTTCCTTGGTGGGGTAGTCGGGCCACACGTCTTCTATGGAGTCGTATATTGTCTCACCGTCATCCTCCAGTTCCTGAAGGTTTTCTATAACCTCCATAGAGATGCCGCTACGTGTAGCATAGTCGAGCAGTTCTTCCTTGGTAGCCGGCCATGGCGCGTCTTCCAACTTTGATGCTAATTCAAGTGTCCAGTACATATTTATTAATAGTTAGGTTTCGCTTAATTTGCGTGCAAAAGTAATATATTGTTTTCTTATGTGCAAGGATTTTTCCATTTTTTTTCTTCTTGGCGGCAAATAATGTTTATTTTCCTCGCCAAGACAAACAGGTAGTCGCTGAGGCGGTTGAGGTATTTTTGAACGTTAAGGTTAACCTTAATGCTAACCACCCTTCGCTCTGCCCTTCGGCATACCGCGCGGCATACATGGCATTGTGCTGCCGCTACGGAGCCTCCCGGCAGTATGAAGGAGTTCAGCGGCTCCATCTGGCTGTTCATCTGGTCTATCAGCTGCTCCAGCAACGGTGTCTCCTCGCTCTCTATCCTCTTGGCTGCATGCTCCATGTTCTCCAGATATGGCGCCACCCACGCAGCGCTACTCTTGCTGAGTGCCTCGGCATCGGTAGCCAGCATCGACGATATGTCGAAGATGTCGTTCTGTATCCTCTGGAGCATTTCTATGATGGGGGCGAACTCCTCGCCGTGAGTGCCGTCAGCCCTGAGCATTGCCACGAGCAGCCCTAAGTGTGACGACAGTTCGTCGAGGGTACCGTATGCCTCAATCCTTGCCGAGTCCTTGCTCACCCTTATGCCGCCCACGAGCGATGTCTCGCCGGCGTCGCCTGTCTTAGTGTATATCTTTGTCAGTTTCATATGCAATAATGTTCTTCGTATCTTCCTTCGACAAACCTTATCAGCCCTTTGTCGCCCATGTCCCACGTTATGGCGTGCGGACTGCCGAGTGCCAGGCTCCACAGTTCCTTGCCCGTATGACGTATGTCGCCGACGATCACCGTCTGCCTGCCGTGCAGGTGTGTCAGCGTGTCGGCTCTTTCGGGACGGCTGCCCAATGCTTTCTCTGCCGCCGTCAGTTCCTCGGCTGTGAAGGGACCTACCATAGCTACATGTCGCTTCCTGTCATGGTTGCAGATGCGGTATATCAGCCTTGCGCCGTCGCTCTTGATGTCGTCATAGGCATAGTAGGGCAGTGACTCTCTTATCACGTCCTTCAGGTATTCGTAGTCGCTCCGCGACTGTATGCCGAATCCCTGTCCTTGCCACCAGCGTGCTATTTTCTTCTGCAGGTTCAAAGGCTCTTAATCCTTAATCCTTATTCCTTTTTACTTTTTACTTTCCCTTGTTCGGGATATTGTATTCGTGTGTGGTACATGGTCTTCAGACGTTCTATCAGCACACGCTTCGCCGTGGCGATGTCGCGGAAGGTGATGGGGCAGTCGTGGAAATAGCCTTCTGCCACCTGTGAGTCTATTATCTTGTTCACCAGCCCCGAAATGCTCTCCTCCGTGTATTCGCTGAGCGAACGCGATGCCGCCTCTACCGCGTCAGCCATCATCAGTATAGCCTGTTCCTGTGAGAAGGGGTTAGGACCGGGATAGCGGAAGGGCGTCTCGTCAATCTCCTCGTCGGGGTGCGCATTCTTGTACGTGGTGTAGAAGTATTTCGCCAGTCCCTTGCCGTGGTGTGTCTGTATGAAGACGCGTATCACGTCGGGTATGTTGTTTTTCTCGGCTATCTTCAGTCCCTCCGTGACGTGGCCTATTATTATCCTCGCGCTGTCCTGCGGCTGTAGCCTTGTGTGGGGGTTGATGCCCGACTGGTTCTCGGTGAAGAACACTGGGTGCACCATCTTGCCTATGTCGTGGTACAGTGCCCCGGTACGCACGAGCAGGCTCTTGGCACCCACCTCGGTAGCTATGGCAGCGGCGAGGTTGCCCACCATGATGGAGTGCTGGAAGGTGCCCGGTGCCACCTCCGACAGTTTGCGAAGCAGGTTGCGGTTGGTGTCCGACAGTTCGAAGAGGGTTACGCTGGAGATGAAGCCAAACGCCTTCTCGACAATGAACATCAGCGGATAGGTGAGTAGCAGCAGCACCGCGTTGGCGGTAAAGCAGAGGTAGCCGTGCTTCAATGTCTCGAAGGAAATCTCCTTGTTGTCGAGGTACTTGACGATGGTGAACATCATTACGTAGTTAACGAATATCATCAGCGCCGAGTTGAATAACTGCGAGCGCTTGGAAAGTTCCCTCAGTGCACATATCGCCACGAATCCTGCAGAGATCTGCACCATGATAAACTCAAACTTCTCGCTCACCGTTGCCGCACATATCAGCACTATGATGCTGTGTATCATGAACGCCGTCCTCGAGTCGAGGAACACCCTGATGAACATGGGCACCAGACACAGCGGCAGTATATAGATGCTCTGCGGCGCAAAGCGCATGATGAGCGAGTTCATTATGGGGAACAGCGTTATCAGTGTGAATGCCATAGCCAGAGAGCGCGGCTTCTCCAAGTAGTCTTTCCTGAACAGTTGCAGGTATATCATGAAGATGAGCATGAGCGCCATCACGTATATCAACTGTATGAAGTTGGTGAAGTATATGGCGCCGAGAGTCTTCTCCGTGCGCGACGATACGAAGTCGTTGTAGCTGTCTATGATGCGTGCCCTCTCCTCGGTCACTATGTCACCTCGGTTTATTATCTCCTGTCCCTGCTTCAGCACTCCCGAGTTGGTGGGTATCGTGGCGAGTATGTCCTGCCTTGCCTGTTCGCTGCGCTGCTCGTCATATTTTATGTTGGGGTGCAGGTACTGGTCTATCTCCATCTGCCTCAGTGCCGGGCGCACGGCGTCGAGGCGGCTGTCGTTGAACAGGGTTTCGTAGGCGCTCTTCGTGGAGAACAGGTCTTTCACCGTGCATCGCTCCCCCTCCTTCTTCGTCACCAGCATGATGGCGGCGAGGCTGTCCTCCTCCGTCATCTGCGAGTAGTCCATCTGGGGCATTATGCCGGTGGCGTAGATTTTCTCCATTTCCTCAGCCATGGCGTGTATTATGTATGCCGACACGTCGGCTGTTCCTTCGCCGTACTTAGCCAGGAATGCCGCCACCTGTCGCGGTCCTATGGCATCGTCATAGCTGTAGTAGGGCACATACTCGTTGCGCAGGGCTTCCTGCCGCTCCTGCTCCACCTGTCGCGGGTCTTTCTGTATCAGTATCTCGCCGGGCGATATCAGTTGCGCGCTCATCCAGGGTTCGTTGAGGGTATATGCCATGCGCGGCTTCTCCGTTTTGGGCATCGCCAGCACTATCATTATCGCTGTCACCACTGTCACTCCGAGGGTGTAGAGAAATCTCTTTACGTTCGACAGCGACGTGGTCTTCACATTTTCCATTGCCATAGGCTCACTTGTTTTTTAAATTCTGATGCAAAGATATAAAAAAATGATATAAACACAAAAACTTTCAACCTTAAACTTTCAACTTTCAACTTTTCTTTGTACCTTTGCCCCACAATTCGTTAATTTGTCAATTTGTTAATTCGTTAATTATGAATAAAGTCAGGGTGCGCTTCGCACCAAGCCCCACAGGCGCCCTCCACATCGGAGGTGTCCGCACAGCCCTCTTCAACTACCTCTTCGCACGTCAGCACGGCGGCGACCTCATCTTCCGCATTGAGGATACCGACTCCAACCGCTTCGTCCCCGGTGCCGAGGAGTATATCCTTGAGTCGTTCCGTTGGCTCGGCATCAAGTTCGACGAGGGAGTCAGCTTCGGCGGCGACAAGGGACCATACCGCCAGAGCGAGCGCCGCGCCATATACAAGAAATACGTTGACCAGCTCCTTGCCGACGACAAGGCATACATAGCCTTCGATACGCCGCAGGAACTTGAGGCAAAGCGCAATGCCGTGCCCAACTTCCAGTATGATGCCAACACGCGCCTTCAGATGCGCAACTCCCTCACCCTCCCCAAGGAGGAGGTGGAGCAGCTCATCGCCGACGGACAGCAGTACGTGGTACGCTTCCGCATAGAGAAGGGCGAAGAGGTGTTGGTCAATGACCTCATACGTGGCGAGGTACGCGTAAAGACCGACATACTCGACGACAAGGTGCTCTATAAGAGTGCCGACGAACTGCCAACCTACCACCTTGCCAACATCGTGGACGACCACCTGATGGAGATAACCCACGTCATACGCGGTGAGGAATGGCTGCCCTCGGCACCGCTCCATGTGCTCCTCTACCGCGCCTTCAGCTGGCAGGACACCATACCGCAGTTCGCCCATCTGCCGCTGCTCCTCAAGCCCGAGGGCAAGGGCAAGCTCAGCAAGCGCGACGGCGACCGTCTCGGCTTCCCCGTCTTCCCGCTTGAATGGCACGACCCCAACAGCGGCGAGGTAAGCTCAGGCTACCGTGAGAGCGGCTATTTCCCCGAGGCGGTGGTCAACTTCCTCGCCCTCCTCGGCTGGAACCCTGGCACCGAGCAGGAACTATTCTCACTCGACGAACTCGTCGAGGCTTTCGACATATCGCGCTGCTCCAAGGCAGGTGCCAAGTGCGACTATAAGAAGGGCATCTGGTTCAACCACGAATACCTGCTGCGCAAGTCGCCCGAGGAGGTGGCACAGCTCTTCGCACCCATCGTGGCAGGCAACGGCGCCAATGCCACCATGCAGCAGATTGCCGATGTCTGCCGCATGATGAAGGACCGCGTCAACTTCGTCAGTGAGCTGTGGCCACTCTGCTCCTTCTTCTTCTTCCCCCCCGTGCAGTATGACGAGAAGACCGTCAAGAAGCGTTGGAAGGAAGACTCAGCAGAGGTTATGACACAGCTTGCCGCTGTTCTCGAAGGCATCGAAGGCGACTTCACCATCAAGGCGCAGGAGCCCGTCGTCATGCTGTGGATAGAGAGCAAGGGCTACAAGCTTGGCGACGTCATGAACGCCTTCCGCCTCGCCCTCGTCGGCGAGGGCAAAGGTCCCGGCATGTTCGACATCTCCGCTTTCCTCGGCAAGGCAGAAACCCTCAAGCGCCTCCGCCGCGCCGTAGAAGTGCTGAAGTAAGGGGGTGTGTATATGTATAACGTCATATTCTACATATTCGAGTTCGGTGTCTTCGTTGCCAGTTTCTTCAATGAGAAAGTGAAGAAGATGTGGCGCGGCGAGCGTGCCTCTTTCCGCCTGCTGAAGGAAAAGGTAGAGCCCGGAGCCGACTATGCATGGTTCCATGCCGCCTCTCTCGGCGAGTTCGAGCAGGGACGCCCCATCATCGAGGAGTTCCGTAAGGTCTATCCCGACCGTAAGATTCTCCTCACTTTCTTCTCTCCCTCAGGCTACGAGGTTCGCAAGGACTACGAACTCGCCGACATCGTATGCTATCTGCCTATCGATACCCCCACCAACGCCATCCGCTTCCTGCGCATCGTGCGTCCCTCCGTTGCCTTCTTCATCAAGTACGAGTTTTGGTACAACTACATGCACATCCTGCGCCATCGCGGAGTGCCCGTCTATAGCGTCAGCAGCATCTTCCGCCCCGACCAGGTGTTCTTCAGGTGGTACGGCAAGACCTACGCCCACGTCCTCAAGTGCTTCACCCACTTCTTCGTGCAGAACGAGCAGAGCCGTGAGCTCCTCGCCTCCATCGGCATCCATAATGTCGATGTCACCGGCGACACCCGCTTCGACCGTGTCGCCACCATAGCCCACCAGAGCAAGGACCTCCCCGCCATCAAGACCTTTGTCGGCAAAAAGCCTCCAGTTTTTATCGCCGGTTCCTCGTGGCTTCCCGACGAGAAGATATTCATCCCTTACTTCAACGAGCATCGCGACTGGAAACTCATCATCGCCCCCCACGTCATTGCCGAGAGCCATATTGAGCTCATCGAGCAACAGCTTCAAGGCAGGCGCGTGGTGCGCTACACCCAGATCAACAATGCTGCCGACCTCGCCGCTGCCGAGGTCCTCATCATCGACTGCTTCGGGCTTCTCTCCTCCATATACAAATACGGCACCGTGGCATACGTCGGTGGTGGCTTTGGCGAAGGCATCCACAACCTCCCCGAGGCGGCGGTGTGGAACCTCCCCGTCATCTTCGGTCCCAACAACAGGAAATTCCGCGAAGCCCAGGAGCTCAAAGCCTGCAAGGGCGGCTTCGAGATAAGCAGCGCCGCCGACTTCGCCCGTGTCATGGACACCTTCATCTCCGATGCTGCCATCCTCCGTGCCGCCTCCGATGCCGCAGGCGGCTATGTCCGTTCCCAGTCAGGAGCCACAGAGAAACTGCTGCAACTCATTCGTCAGTCAAAGAGATAATCCCCCCTATACTATAATCTATAATCTTTCATCTAATCCTAACATGTTAGTAAAAACCTATGCCGCAGCCGTTAACGGACTCAATGTGAACACCGTTACCGTAGAGACAAGCGTAGAGAAAGGACAGCAGCTGGTCTTGTCAGGACTTGGTGACGAGGCGATACGCGAAAGTCAGTCGCGCATACGCACCGCCTTCAAATATAGCGGTCTCCGCTTTCCCTTGCAGGCTATCACCATCAATCTCTCCCCTGCCAACCTCCGCAAGGAGGGTTCTGGCTTCGACCTTCCTATGGCTATAGGT
>JAFVBX010000084.1 GCA_017479675.1 Prevotella sp. | reverse complement strand
TATGCTTTGACAGGATAAATGTTATGCTTTGGTGATATTAACTGTTAACGCACACAAAAAAAGGGCTCCGCTGAGCCCCAATCTTTGTTAACCTTAAATCTAATACTATGAAAAACACATTGCAAAGTTATGAATTTAATGATATTGCTGCAAATTTTTTGCAAGGTTTTTTGTTTGCTTTGTCATTTTCTTGATAAAAATCAAGTAAAATGCATCATTTCCCTTTGTTTTGAGCATCAAGGTATATGCTTTTTGCCATGAGCTGGTATATTTCTTTGGCGAGGGGCTCGTCTATGAGCTCCAGCTGGCGTTGCATCACTCCAACGTCATTTCGCACCATCGGACCTGTCTGGGCATCTCTGGGCGACATGACACATGCCTTGCGTGCCGTCTCCATGATAAGGGGCTGGAAGAGGCTGAAGTCAAGATGCTCTTTTTCGAGTATGCGCTCAGCGAGGCGATAGCAATGGTTGGTGAGGTTGGAGGAAAAGACGGCGGCAAGGTGGAGACGGCGACGACGTTCGGAGTCGATGGGTATTACCTTGTCGCAGATGGATGAGGCAAGGTGCATAACAACACTTAAAGCAACGTCATCCGTCGCTTCAACGAAGCATGGTATCTCACTAAAACACAGTTCTCTACCCTTTGTGAACGACTGCATGGGATAGAGCACGGCGGAATGGCGTGCGAGCCCCTTGAAAACGTCTAAGGAAACGCTTCCTGCGGTATGGATGAAAACAGCCCCACCAGACCTCCCCTGTAGGGAGGCTTCAGAGCTAATCTTGCTGAGTTGCCTTGCCAGTTCTTCGATGGCATCGTCTTTGACGGCGAAGATGTAGGCATCGGCATCGGGCGCTACCTCGACAATGCTGTCGGTAAACGAGCATCCGAGCTGAGAGGCGAGCTGCTCGGCGTGAATAAGGGTTTTGCTGAACACCTGGACGGGCTGTATGCCTGCACTTTTGAGTGCCAAAGAGAGGTGGGTGGCAAGGTTGCCTGAACCTATTATAACTGTTTTCATGGCGCAAAGATACAAAATTAATTAAGAATTAAGAATTAAGAATTTAAGTTGAAAGTTGAAAGTTAAAGGTTGAAAGTTTTGTCGGTATATATTTTTTTTGTAATTTTGCAGCCGCATTTATATATATAAGGTATAAAGGGACGAAGGTCTAAGGACGAAGAATAAAGTTAAGAGAATAATGAGCAAGTCTATAAATGATTTCATTTCGCGTAAGGGCGGCAAGCCGTTCAGCGTGCTGACGGCATACGACTACCACACAGCCTGCACCATGGACGAGGCAGGCATCGACATGATACTGGTGGGCGACTCACTGGGCAACGTGATGCTGGGCTATGAGAATACGCTTGCCGTAACGGTGGACGACATGATACATCATGGCAAGGCTGTATGTCGTGGTGCCAAGAATACGTTTGTGGCGATAGACATGCCCTTCATGTCATACCAGCCGTCAGTGGAGGACGCAGTGCGCAACGCAGGACGCATCATGAAGGAGACGAACTGCCAGGCGGTGAAGTTGGAAGGCGGTGCAGAGTATGCCGACAGGATAAAGGCTATAGTGCAGGCTGGCATACCGGTGATAGCACACATAGGACTGACGCCGCAGTCGGTGAACACGCTCGGAGGATACAAGGTGCAGGGCAAGTCGTACGAAGCTGCGCAGAAGTTGCTCATGGACGCCAAGGCGGTGGACGATGCAGGGGCTTTCGCGATAACCTTAGAGTGCGTGCCCGAGGCGCTGGCAAAGATGATAACGGAACAGGTGGATGCCCTCACCATAGGCATAGGTGCAGGAAAATACTGCGACGGACAGGTGCTGGTATATCAGGACATGCTGGGATATGCGAACGACTTCACGCCTAAGTTTGTGAAGAAGTATGCCGACCTGCACAGCGTGATGCTCGATGCCTTCAAGCAATACAAGGCTGACTGCGAGCAGCGCACCTTCCCCAACGAGGCGCAGTCGTTTGGCATAAATGAGGAAATATTACAGAAACTATATTAAGATAAAATGCAAGTAGTTAAGACTATCAGAGAGGTAAGAGAGATTGTCAATGAATGGAGAAAGCAGGGCTACACGGTAGGACTTGTTCCTACGATGGGATACCTGCATGAGGGCCACCAGAGCCTTATCAGCAAGTCACACGAGCAGAATGACAGGACGGTGGTATCGGTTTTCGTGAACCCGATACAGTTTGGTCCCAACGAAGACCTTGCCACATACCCTCGCGACCTGGAGCGCGACATGCAGAAGGTGGAGGAAGCTGGCGGCGACATCATCTTCAATCCAGAGCCAAGCGAGATGTACCCAGATCATTTCACCTCGTTTATAGACACGACGGAGACGACAGAGCTGCTCTGCGGAGCTCGCCGCCCAGTACACTTCCGCGGCGTATGCACCGTAGTGGGCAAGCTGTTTAACATAGTAGGTCCCGACCGTGCTTATTTCGGACAGAAGGATGCACAGCAGCTCGCCACCATCAAGCGCTTCGCTCGCGATCTGAACTTCAACATAGAAATAGTCCCCTGCCCCATAGTAAGAGAGGACGACGGACTGGCGAAGTCAAGCCGCAACACATACCTATCACCTGAGGAGCGCAAGGCTGCCGTGATACTGTCACAGAGCCTGAAGAAGGGCAAGCAGGCTATAGAGAACGGAGAGAAGGATGCCAAGAAGGTCATCAGCATCATAACCGAGAGCCTGGAAACAGAGCCGCTGGCAAAGGTGGACTATGTAGAGGTGGTGGACTTCAATAACGTGCAGCGCATAGACCAGATAAAGGGCGAGACGCTCGTTGCCATCGCCGTATATATAGGTAAAACACGACTGATAGACAACTTTATCGTATGAACATAACACTATTAAAATCAAAGATACACCGTGCCGTGATAACCCAGGCAGACCTCGACTACGTGGGCAGCATAACCATAGACACGAAGCTGCTCAGGGAGGCTGGCATCATGGAGTATGAGAAGGTGCAGATAGCCGACATCAACAACGGCAACCGCTTTGAGACCTACACCATAGCAGGCGAGGAGGGCTCGGGCATCATCTGTATCAACGGAGCGGCAGCCCAGTGTGTCAACGTGGGCGACAAGATAATCATCATGGCGTATACCGACCTGACGCCAGAGGAAGCGGCAAGCCATAAGCCTACGGTGATTTTTGTCAACGAAGACAACGCAATAGTACGTAAGGCAAACTACGAGAAGCACGGACTTCTCAGTGAACAGGTTTAAAGGTTCAAGCGATGCTTACAGGAAAAACCATAGTATTAGGGGTTACGGGCTCCATAGCGGCATACAAGATAGCCAACCTGGCTTCGATGCTGGTGAAGCAACATGCCGACGTGCATGTCATCATGACGAAGAATGCCTGCAACTTCATCAATCCCATAACCTTCGAGACGCTGACGAGGCACAAGTGTCTCGTTGACACCTTTGACCGCAACTTCGAGTTCAAGGTGGAACACGTGTCGCTGGCTCAAGCTGCCGACGTGTTCCTCATAGCGCCAGCTTCTGCCAACGTGATAGGAAAACTGGCTGGCGGCATCTGTGACGACATGCTGACGACGACGGTATGCGCCACGAGGAAACCTGTGCTCATCTCACCTGCCATGAATACGGGAATGTATGAGAACCCGATAGTGCAGGACAACCTGAAGAAACTGGCTCACTTCGGCTATACCATCATAGAACCTGCCACAGGACGCTTAGCATGCGGCGACAACGGTGTGGGAAAGATGCCTGAGCCGGAAGAGTTGTACAACAACATACTTTTAGCGATAGCAAAGGAGAAAGACCTCAAAGGCAAGCGAGTGCTTATCTCGGCTGGTCCGACACAGGAGGCGATAGACCCGGTGCGCTACATCACCAACCACTCATCAGGCAAGATGGGATATGCCATAGCCAAGATTGCCAAGCTGCGTGGTGCAGAGGTGACGCTGGTGTCTGGTCCTGTCAGCATCAAGCCATTCTTGGGGATAGACGTGGTTGACGTGAAGAGTGCGGAGGATATGTTTCGTGCCGTAACTCAGCGCAGCAAGGATGCCGACATAATAATAATGTGCAGCGCAGTGGCTGACTACACCCCTGCCACGTATTCCGAGCAGAAGGTGAAGAAGCACGACGGAGACATGGCGATAGCCCTGTCACGCACGCAGGACATACTGAAATATCTTGGCGAACACAAGGCGGAGGGACAGGTGCTCGTGGGTTTCTCAATGGAGACGGAGAACCTGATAGCCAACTCACAGGCGAAGCTGGAGAAGAAGAACGTGGATTTTATCTGCGCCAACTCGATAGCTACTGACAAGACAGGATTTGGCGTGGATACCAACAAGGTGACGTTAATATCGCACGACGAGACCATAGAACTGCCGCTTTGCTCCAAGGAGGAGACTGCCGACCTGATATTGGATAGAATTAAGGGTTAAGAGTTATGAAGCTACTCATCGACATAGGAAACTCAACTATCGTCGTTGCTACGATAACGAAGAACGACGAGATAGGCAAGACATGGAGGTTTAAGACCGTAAAGGAAGAGACCGTGAAATTCTTCCGCCATGAGTTGTGGGCAGGTTTCAAGAAGCATAACATGCTCGTGACGGAGATTGACGAAGTGGTGATAAGCTCTGTTGTGCCAGAGGTGAATGACGACGTGGCGCAAGCCATTTCCGACCTCACGGGAGTTATACCACATTTCTTCTGCATAGACGATGCCCTGAGATGCATCAAGGTGGATGTGGAGTCGCCCTCACAACTGGGCAAGGACCGTGTGGCTGACGCCATCGGCGCTCTCGAACTGTACGGCGCTCCTGCCATAGTGTTCGACTTCGGGACAGCGACGACGGTAGGCATCATCAATGGGAAAGAGACATTCGTGGGCGGCATGATAATCCCTGGTGTCAAGACATCGCTGAATGCCCTCAGCAGCCGTGCATCACAGTTGCCTGTGATAGACATCGAGAAGCCTCGCAACATGATAGGCCGTAACACTCTGGAGTGTATGCAAAGCGGTATCCTATACGGTACGGCAGCTATGATTGACGGACTCATAGACCGTCTGCTGCCGCTTATAGGAACAAACGACAACGTGAAGCTTATCGCTACAGGAGGAATGATGAAGTATATCACTCCCTACTGCCAACATAAGATTATAGTAGAAGAATTCCTGCAGTTCAAGGGTATTCTTCATGCTACGAAACAAAAAAAGTATTCCCTACACGTAGTATGACGATAACGGCTGACAGCGGAAGCACAAAGACAACATGGCTCATAGCAGACGAAGCAAATGCCTGGACGCTGACAACGCAGGGCATCAACCCGTTCCATCAGCAATACGAGACCATGAGCGACATCATCAACCGCGAGTTGCTGATGCATGCTGACTTCCCTGTTCATGCTGTTATTGACAGGGTGTGTTTCTATGGTGCAGGATGTACCAAGGAGAAGTCGCCAATACTCAAGTCTATCTTGAAAGAGGCTTTCCCTAACGCCATAGTGGAAGTTGACAGCGACATGCTCGGAGCCGCCCGTGTCTTGTTCGGCAGAGAAGAGGGTATCGCGTGCATCCTTGGCACAGGTGCCAATTCGTGTCTCTACGATGGCAACAAGATTGTGAGCAACGTCTCGCCTATGGGATATATCCTTGGCGATGAGGGCAGCGGTGCCGTGTTGGGTAAGACATTCATAAACCTACTCTATAAAGGCGGCCATCAGGAAGACATAGCGGAATTTGAACGTGAGACGGGCTTGACACAAGCTGACATCATACAGAAGGTGTATCGTGAGCCTATGCCAAACCGTTTCTTGGCTTCCCTCGCACCTTATATTAAAAGCATAAGTTCACGTTCGTGGGTAAGGGAGATGATTATTGACTGCTTCCGTCTCTTTTTCAGCAGAAACATAAGGCACTACGGTCGTCCAGACCTGCCCTGCTCTTTCGTTGGAAGCATAGCATATTATTTTGAGGATGAGCTGCGCCAGGCAGCAAAAGAAGAAGGCTCTCTCATCGGAAAGATAATGAAAGAGCCTCTATCTGGTTGTTGAAATATGTGTCGTCGTCCTAATTGGTCAACTCGTTGATACGTTCTGCACGGGTTGAACCAAGATTGTCAAGTAACATCCTAACGTAGTAGAATTCCTCGTTGGTTTCGTCTGGCGAACCGACGCTGACAACGAATGACAGGTTGTTGCCTTCTGCCTTGTCGAAGTTCATGCCGAGCAACACGCCATTTTCCTTAAAGTCTTTTGGCAATACAGGAGCGAAATTGGCTTTGGAGAAAGTCTTCTCGAAAAACACCGAACCGTCTGCCCTTCTTACCACGAGCGTTATGCTGTTGTCCCTGTACTCTTTTTCGTGATTGGTTACCAAAGGCAACTCACTGTCAGAGACTCTCTTTATGGTATAGCTGTATTCTGCTCCCTTTATCCATGTAATGGAGCCTGACTGCTCGTCATTCCCCATAGACTCCGGTCCTTCCTGCGGTTTCTCTATAACCTTTTCTACTATTATATCGTCAGTCTGCTCTTTCTTCTTGCATGAAGAAAAAGCGACAACGGATATAAGAAGTATGAGAGCAAATCGTAGCATGGCGTTACTTCAGACGTTCGATGTATTTGTCTATCTCCTGTGCAGCAGCACTGTTGATATACTTAACCTTGATTTCCTCGTAAATCTTCAGGGCATCGTCCTTCTTTCCCTGGCTCTCAAGAAGGCGTGCAGCCTGAATGAGGTATGTGGGAGAGAGAGAATAGTTTGCTCCGTCCTCTGTCTTGTCGTCAGCCATCTCAGCTGCTTCCTTCAGCTTGCTGATAGCCTTGTCTATGTTGCCCGTGTTGGCATAGGCGTTGCCCAATGCTGCCGTTACGGCTGGGCTGATAAGGGCATCACCCTTCGTTGAGAAGTCTTCGAGATAGTTGACAGCCTCCTGCCACTTGCCCAACTGAGCGTATGACAGTCCAGCGTATGCCTTCGCAAGGTTTGCAGCATCTGTGCCGCCGTAGTTCTCTGCTACCGTGAGGAAGCCTTCCGTCTGCTTGTCACCGTTGAGAGCCTTCTGGTATTCGCCCTGTGCAAACAAGTCCTGAGCCTTTGCCAAAGCCGTAGAAGCCTTCTCCTCACGTGGACCTGCTATGAAGGTCTTATAAATAATACATCCTGCTATAACGATGATTATAGCAGCTACGACAGCAATGATTTGCTTGCGAAACTTCAGGAAGAAAGCTTCCTGCTTGTTGAGTTCTTGCTCTGTGTTAGCAATGTTTTTGTTTGTTTTTGCCATTATTTTATGATTTTAGTTTTTGTCTATTAGGTGCAAAGGTACAAAAAAATCCTTACACCAACAAATTATCTATGTATTTTTGTTATGTTTTGGCTTTTGGTTGCGGCTTTGGTTACGACTTTGCTTGTGCTTATCGTTGTTTCTGTTGTTACTTCTGCTACCGTTTCGCTTGTAGTATTTCTTATTCCTGCCGTTGCCTGGCTTCTGAGCCTTTGTATAGTCTATTGTCTCGCCACAACCGTCAGGAAGCTGGTTCTTGGTTATGGTCTTCTCAAGAAATTTTTCTATCTTGCGGAAATACATCACGTCGTCTTCTGAAACGAGTGTTATGGCAACACCGTCACGCTCTGCCCTTGCTGTACGTCCTATGCGGTGGATATAGTCTTCCACGTCACGCGGAACGTCATAGTTGATGACCATCTGTATGTCGTCAATGTCTATACCCCTCGCCACGATGTCTGTTGCCACGAGCACGTCGATGTTGCCAGCCTTAAAGCGGTACATGATGTCGTCACGTTCTGCCTGAGTAAGGTCTGAGTGCATGGCTCCGCAGTTCACCTTCATCTGTTGCAAGGTACGGTTTATCTCCTTCACTCGCTGTTTCTTTCCAGAGAAAATTATAGCCCTTTTCAGCTCGTATGGCTGACCAGACTCAGGGACAAAGCCCTCCTTATACAAATGTTGTAGTATCTTAATCTTGAACGGAGCATGACACAGGTATGCCGACTGCTGTATCTTCTCCGCAGGTTTGCTTACTGCTATCTTAACGTTGATGGGATTATGCAGCAGCGTGTTGGCAAGACGGTTGATGTTGTCGGGCATGGTGGCAGAGAACATTATCGTCTGACATTTCACAGGTCCCTTCACTCCCGTCTTTGGATTTACGCCTATATTCTTCGCTATGGCAAGAATGTCGTCAGAGAATCCCATGTCAAGCATGCGGTCTGCCTCGTCAAGGATAAAGAAAGAGAGACGTGACAGGTCAAGGTTGCCCATCTGCATGTGTGATATGAGCCTGCCAGGAGTTGCTATTATCACTGATGCACCCTTACGAAGCGCCTCCACCTCCTGGTCGTAGCGGCTTCCGTCATTTCCTCCATATACGGCAACCGAACTGATGCCGTCCAGATAATAGGAGAATCCCTGCATAGCCTGATCTATCTGCTGAGCCAGCTCGCGTGTAGGAGCCATTATCAGGCAGTTTACGGCATCCTCCGGGTAGCCGCCGTCATCGAGCAGCGACAATACGGGAAGCAGATATGCAGCCGTCTTGCCTGTACCCGTTTGTGCCACACCCATTATGTCGTGTCCCTCTATGATATGGTCGATACATGCCTCCTGTATGGGGGTACACAAGTCAAAGTGCATATCCCAGAGGGCATCAAGGATGTTGTCGTTCAGTAACGTTTCGTCGAAATGCAGTCTCTCTATTGTCTGTGACATTTTCTATTCTATATTTCTTTAGTTAGGTGCCTTGCGGTAGCAGAAGTACGCAACGAAGGCAAAAATTATATTAGGCATCCATGCGGCAAGCATTGGCGGCGCTCCGGCATTGATGGCGAAAGAGGATGAGATGGTCTGGAGCATTATGTAAACAAAGCTCAGCACAAGTCCCAAGCCAAGATACATACCCATGCCGCCTTTCCTCTTTCTCGATGACAACGATGCACCTATTATCGTCAGGATGAATGAGGCGAAAGACGTTGCTATGCGCTTATGATATTCCACCTGGTATCTCACCACATTCGAAGAACCCCTGTCTATCTGCTTTGATATGTAGTCCGACAGTTGAGGGGAGGTGAACGTCTCTTGTTGTCCTCTTGAATAAACAAGGTCCGTCGGCTCCATGAATATCACCGTGTCCATCTGAATACCTGAAGTTATGGTTTCACGTACACCTCGCATATCCCTGATTTTCCAGTTGTTAGCCTTCCAATGGAACTTCGACTCGGATATCGTGTCATACTGGATCTCTATAGCCGTCATGTGTGATACGAGTTTCTTGTTCTCGAACTTGTCGAGACAGAAACCGTAACCACGTTTGCGTATGTTGTCATAGTGCTGCATATAGGCTATCACTCCCTTATCCACCTGCAACTGTACATTCTCGGCAGAGGTATTCTTCTTGTTGTTCTTGTAGAGAGCCTCGAAGTTCTGGCGTATCACCGTGCCATGAGGAATAACGTATGCTGACAATCCATAGTTCAAGACAGAGATGAACATACACGAAATCATGTAAGGCTTCATCATGCGCCTGAAACTCACCCCTGAAGCCATAATGGATATTATCTCGCTGTTGCCTGCCATCTTGGAAGTGAAGAAGATAACGGCGATAAATACAAAGAGGGGTGAGAAAAGGTTTGCGAAGTAAGGTATGAAGTTGGCGTAGTAATCAAATACTATAGCTTTCCAAGGTGTGTGGTACTGCTCGAACTTGTTGAGGTTCTCGTTAAAGTCTATTACTATGCTTATGCTTATAATCAGCAGTATGGAGAAGAAGTACGTGCCTATGAACTTCCCTATGATATAACGGTCCAGCCTTCCTATGATTTTTGAATAGTCATAGGATGGCACAGCTCCCGTTAGGCTCTTGAGACGTTCTATCGCCTGCGCTGCATATTTTCTATAATGGATTTTTTCCACTGTACGAAATCACCTTTTATTATATGCTCTCGTGCATCGCCGACCAGTCTGAGATAGAAAGCCAAGTTGTGTATCGAAGCTATCTGCAGGGCAAGATATTCCTGCGCCTTAAACAGATGGTGCAGATATGCCTTGGTGGTCACCATGTCTATGTCGCAGCCGTCAGCGTCAAGGGGTGAGAAGTCATCCTCCCACTTCTTGTTTCTCATGTTCATCGTACCCTCGTACGTGAACAGTAAGGCGTTACGGCCGTTTCTGGTAGGCATCACGCAGTCAAACATATCGACACCTCTCTCTATGTTCTCCAATATGTTCCAAGGTGTGCCGACCCCCATGAGGTATCGTGGTTTGTCCTTTGGCAGTATGTCGTTCACCACCTCCACCATCTCGTACATCACCTCGGCAGGCTCGCCCACCGCCAAGCCGCCGATGGCATTGCCGTCACACTCCTTTTCCGCGACATATTTTGCCGACTCCTGCCTCAAATCCTTAAAGGTACATCCTTGTACTATGGGGAAGAGGCTTTGGTTATAACCATACAGGGGAGTGGTTTCGTTGAAGCGCTTCACACAGCGGTCGAGCCATTTATGGGTCAGTGTGAGGCTCTTGCGTGCATACTGCCAGTCGCTCTTTCCTGACGGACACTCGTCCAATGCCATTATGATGTCGGCACCTATTATGCGCTCTGTGTCCATCACGTTCTCTGGGGTGAAGAAGTGCTTCGAGCCGTCTATGTGGCTGCGAAACTCACACCCTTCCTCCGTCAGCTTGCGTATTCCTGCCAATGAGAACACCTGAAAGCCGCCCGAATCGGTCAGTATTGGTCTCTCCCACCCTATGAACTTATGAAGTCCTCCTGCCTTCTTGAGTATTTCCAAGCCCGGACGCAGATACAGGTGATACGTATTTCCCAGTATTATCTGTGCCAACACCTGCCTGCGCAGCTCCTCAAAATGCACAGCCTTCACGCTTCCCACCGTTCCTACGGGCATGAATATAGGGGTAAGAATCTCACCGTGGTCGGTGGTTATCTTACCTGCACGTGCTGCGCTGTAGGCATCGGTATGTTGCAACTCAAAAGTCATTCCTGCCGTGTGCTCTATGCTTTCTTTTCCTCTTTTGGTATCGTAAGGTCCTGCGGATTGTCAACAATCTGCTTCGTCAAGGCAAAGTTCAGCACTTCAAGCACATTTTCCACATAGTGGAAGGATACACCCTTCAGATACTCTGGAGCTATCTCCTCGATGTCCTTTCTGTTTGCCTCGCATATCACTATGTCGGTAATTCCAGCACGCTTGGCAGCAAGAATCTTCTCCTTTATGCCTCCTACTGGCAGCACCTTGCCTCTCAGGGTTATCTCGCCCGTCATAGCTACATTCTTGCGCACCTTACGCTGGGTGAGTGCTGAGGCTATCGATGTTGCTATCGTTATGCCTGCCGACGGTCCGTCCTTTGGCGTAGCCCCCTCAGGCACGTGAATGTGCAGGTTCCAGTTGTTGAATATCTCTGGGTTGATGCCCAGCAGTTCCGCATGAGCCTTGATATACTCCAATGCTATGGTGGCACTCTCCTTCATCACGTCACCCAGATTGCCCGTGAGCGTCAGCTTGCCGCTCTTGCCTTTCGACAGGCTGGTCTCTATGAAGAGTATCTCACCGCCCACGCTGGTCCATGCCAGTCCCGTCACCACTCCGGCATAGTCGTTGCCTTGGTATATGTCGCGATAGAATGGCGGCTTGCCCAACAGGTCTTCCAGGTTGTCCGTCGTTATCTTGTCGTATGGCAGACTGCCGTCCCTCATCATGTAGAACGCCAGCTTACGCAGGCATTTGTTGATTTGCTTCTCCAGCTGCCTTACTCCGCTCTCTCGGGTATATCTCTCGATAATCTTCTCCAGTGTAGCCTTGCGGAAGGCGAGCGACTTGTTTACGGCAAGTCCCGTCTTCTCCTTCTCTCGCGGCACCAGGTGTCTCTTGGCTATCTCCGTCTTCTCCTCTGTGGTGTATCCGCTCACCTCTATTATCTCCATGCGGTCGAGCAGAGGACCCGGTATGGTGGAGAGCGTGTTGGCAGTAGCTATAAACATCACCTTCGACAGGTCGTAGTCGAGGTCGAGGAAGTTATCATGGAAGGCACTGTTCTGCTCTGGGTCGAGCACCTCAAGGAGTGCTGATGCAGGGTCACCGTGATTGGTGTTTTGCGTTATCTTGTCTATCTCGTCGAGTATAAAAACGGGATTGCTTGAGCCAGCCTTTTCTATGCTCTTGATAATCCTGCCTGGCATAGCGCCGACGTACGTACGGCGATGGCCGCGTATCTCGGCTTCGTCATGCAGACCGCCCAGGCTCACTCTGACATACTTCCTTCTCAGGGCATCGGCTATGCTCTTTCCCAAGCTCGTCTTACCCACTCCAGGAGGACCGTACAGACAGAGTATTGGCGACTTCAGGTCTCCGCGAAGGTTGAGCACGGCTATATACTCCAATATGCGCTCCTTGACCTTCTCCATGCCGTAGTGGTTACGGTTGAGAATCTTCTGGGCACGTGTTATGTCCATGTCGTCCTTCGTATATTCTCCCCAAGGCAAATCGACTATCTGCTGCAAGTATGACAGCTGCACGTTGTAGTCGCTTGACTGCGGGTGCATCTGCTTCAGGCGTTCCACCTCCTTGTCGAAGGCTTCCTTTACCTTTGCATCCCACTTTTTCTTCTCTGCCTTTTCAAATAGTTTGGCAACCTCTGGAGGCACGTCTTCCTCTCCCAGTTCCTTGTTGATGGTCTTCAGCTGGTGGCGCAGGAAATACTCTTTCTGCTCGTTGTCTATGGTGTGCTGGGTGCGGTTTTGTATGTCCAGACGCAGGTCGGCATACTGTATCTCCCTGTTGACATACTCCAGCAGTTTGAAAGCCCTCATCATCAGGCTGTCGGCAGAGAGCAGCTCCATCTTCTCGTTTATCTTCAACGGTATGTGGTATGCCACCATGTTGATAAAGAATTCGGGGTCGTCGATGCTGTGCAGCGACAGCTGCAGCTCGAAAGGCAGTATGTCACTCTTTTCTATCAGCTCCGACACCCTGTTTCTCAGGTCGGTTATGATGGTTCTGAACTCTATGTCGTCACCCTTTGGTCTTACCTCCAGTTCGGGCACTACGTGGGCACGTATGAAGGGCTCCTCCGACACTACGTCCGTTATGCGGCAACGCGTCAGTCCCTGGGCTATAAAGGCATATTTGTTTATCTGCCCTGGCATCTCGAACACCTTCAGGAATTGTGAAATCACACCGTATTCGCACAAATCCTCCACTGAGGGCTCCTCTATGCTGATGTCCTTCTGGCAGAACATGGCAAACTGCTGCTTGGGGTGCTTCTCTATGTACTTCACCAGCTGGCGTGTGGTGTCACGTGCTATGGTGACAGAAGCCAGCACCCCAGGGAAGTTCACTATGTTTCGGGTGATGAGCACGGGCATGTCACCCTCCTTACCCATGCTGAACACCTTGTTGATGTCTCCGTCGAATTCGGCAAACATACGCACTTGCGAATCCTGCGGACCACTCATTATTTCGTTTAAAAGGTTCATTCTTTCTTCTTTACTTACGCTTCTTTACCTTTAGTTTTGGAATGCGAATCTTGTCTCCTTCCTTCACTTCTTTCTTGTTGTTGTATGCCTCAACGTAGCATTCCATGTCAGGACCGAG
>JAFVBX010000083.1 GCA_017479675.1 Prevotella sp. | reverse complement strand
TTGAAGACGAAGATGTTCATGATCTTCTTGTAGTTCTCGACGGTCTTGTTGTATGGCTGTATCACCTCAGTCTTGAGTTGCTCTTCGGTGATGTTCTCATTCTGTGGCACGATGATAGCCAGGAGCATGTCGTCCTTCTCGGTAACGGCGGCTTCCTTGACGAGGGTGTCATATTTCTCCAACTGGAACTCTATCTCGGCAGGCTGCACGTTCTTTCCGTTGGAGAGCACGATGATTTCCTTGCTTCTGCCAGTGATGTATATCCTGCCTTTCTCGTCCACGCGTGCAAGGTCGCCAGTGTGGATGAATCCCTCACTGTCGATGACTGCCTTGGTCTCTTCTGGACGGTTGTAGTAGCCACGCATCACGTTAGGTCCCTTGGCACAAAGCTCGCCGTTAATGAGTTTGCACTCTACGGAAGGGAGGGGCAGACCGACGCAACCGGGGATGATGTCGCCAGGACGTGTGAAGGCGATGATAGGTGCTGTCTCGGTCATGCCGTAGCCCTCAAGAACATCGAGACCAAGGGTGCGGAGACCTTTGCCTATCTCGGTGTCGAGGGCAGCGCCGCCACTCACGCAGAAGTCGAGGTGACCGCCCATCTTATTCCTTATGCTGCTGAACACGAGACGTGAGAGAGTCCTGTTGTTTGCCTTCTGACACATGGCAAACAGCTGACGGGTAACCCACTTCTCGTCAATCTTCTTCTTTATACCATTATATAATGTCTGCCATAAGCGGGGCACGCCGACGAAGATGGCAATCTTGCCGCGACACAGTGTCTGCATGATGTCGGGACCTGACAGGGAAGGGCTTATCGCTACGCCGCCGCCGTTAATCATAGGTGCTACTACGGTTCCCATAAGTGGCAGGATGTGGTGAAGGGGAAGGAGTATCATGGTGCGGCGCTGTATGTTGAAAATCTTTACTTCTTCAGATACGCCGCGTATGTTGGCAAAGAGGTTGGCGAAGGACAGCATGACACCCTTTGGCGAACCTGTGGTGCCAGAGGTGTAGCATATCAGAGATATGTCGTCATTCTTGGGTTGGTAGTCCTCAGCGGAGGTGTCAACATCCTTGGTGTACATCTGGGCAAAATCTTCGATGTTAACCACCTGCGTGGTTACTCCGGCAGTCTTTATTGCCTCGTTGGTGGTATTGAGGTTGCCAGCTGAGGTGATGATGCACTCTGGGGTGCAGTCACCAAGTATGTACGCAAGGTCGGACACGGTGGATGTGGCATCAACAGGCACAGCGATGCAACGCTTCTGCCATATAGCAAAGAGCGAATAAATCCACTCTTCGCGGTTCTCGCTGAAGATGATGCACTTGTCTCCCTTGCTGAGTGGGAGCGACTCGGCAACAGCCGTTATGTTGTTAATGAGTTCCTTGAAGCTGATGTCCTTGTCACCAGCCATGATAGCGATCTTGTTGAAATCTTTTATCATAGTTATATCTTTGTACTTTCCTTTCTGTTTGCAAAGGTACAACGTTTTGTTTCAACAAGAAATAAATTGTTCTATATTTCTGCTAATGCGACAATGTATATTTGATTTTATTAACAAACTAATCGTTGATGTAGTTCTTCGTAGTCATATCATAGTAGAGCGCCTCAAGTTCGGGTAGGGTGAGGCTTTCTACCGAGTGCTCTATGATTCTGATCAGTTCGTCACGTCTGTATTCGTTTGTCTTGTCGAATCTGCTTTGTGCCATACGTACAATGGTTTAAGATAAAAAATACAGGAGCACATCCCGCTGTCGAGACATGCCCCTTGGAGGTGGGTGGTGCATTGTTATGCTGCAGAGAACTGGTCTTTGCCTACAGCACAAAGAGGACAAGCCCAGTCTTCGGGCAGTTCCTCGAAGGGAGTACCTGGCTGTATGCCGTTCTCTGGATCGCCAACTGCAGGATCGTATTCGTATCCGCATACTTCGCAAACATACTTTTGCATAGTGATAATGTGTTTAGGGTTAATAATGTTTTTGTTAATACTTGTTTTAGTCTCGTTTGCAAAGATAAGCAAAATAATTCATACTACAGCAAAAAAACGGAAAAAAGTTTTGCGATACCTATTATTTAGTATGTAGGAAATCATAATTTTTGAGTATTGCACATGTGGGAGTTTCGTAGTAACTTTGCACTGCTAAAACGAAGAGACAACAAACACAAACACGTATAATAATAAATAAGGTAAAGAAAGAAAATGAAAAAGACTATTGTAGTTTACGGAAGTTCAACAGGAACATGCGAGGGTATCGCAGGAGAAATAGCATCAAAACTGGGCGTTGAGGCTATTAGCGTAAGTGATATGACAGCTGAGGTCGTTGCAGACAATGACAACCTGATACTCGGTACGTCAACATGGGGTGCCGGCGAGGTGCAGGATGACTGGTACGACGGACTCAACGTGATAGGTGCGTCAGACCTGACAGGCAAGACCGTTGCCATCTTCGGTTGCGGTGACTCCGCCTCATATAGCGACACTTTCTGCGGAGGCATGGCTGAGATATACAATGCCGTGCAGGCTAAGGGTGCTACGGTGGTAGGTGCCGTTGATGCTTCTGACTATAGCTATGACGACTCTGAGGCTGTCATAGACGACAAGTTCGTAGGTCTTGCCCTTGACAATGATAACGAGGAGTACAAGACAGCAGCGCGTATTGATGCATGGATAAAAGCAATTGAGCCGAGCCTATGACCCACATGTCAGCACTAAATCAGGGCGTAAAGGGCGGTGCCATGCGCGTACTGATGAACCATATCTATGAGTATAAGAAAGGTGTGCGCCGACTGGTGCTCTACACCTTCAATCAGCGATACGTGAAATATGCCGTTGAGCGTTTGGAGCATCAGGGCATAGAGTACATCATTACGCCGCTCGGCAATGACCGTGTAAACCTGTTCTTCGGACGTAAGGAATGCCTTGATGTAGTGCGACTGATGGTGACACGCCCGCTCAACCAGCTCTCTCCCGAGGAGGACTTTATGCTCGGAGCCTTGCTGGGCTACGACATAAGTTTGCAGTGTGAGCGCTACTGCTCGCGCAGACAGCGGGCTGACGCAGTCATGGATGAAGCAAATATAGCTTAAAAGGAAAACCTCCCCACACCTTCTTAATAAGATGTGGGGAGATTTTTTTATTTAGAAACTAAGTCCGAAGCCCAGACGTATGGCGTTCTTAGGTGCTGACGTGTGTTCGTTGTAGTTAAGACGGCGCACATAGTCTATACGGAAGAACTTGAGAATGTTGTGTATGCCCACGCGTAGCTCGGCGTAAGGCTCACCGTCATCCATCACCATGCTGCCTTCAGGGAACTGCATGAGCTGACTGTCATTCTGGTTCTGTGGAAGGGTAGGGTTGTTTTTATCACTCAGACTGCCCCATAGCACATTGATGCCTATGTGCTCACGCCACTTAAGACGTTTGAGTAGTGGTATGCGGTTAAGGATTTTCCCCTGTAAATCCCACTCTGTCATGAAGCTGACATAGCGGTCGTTGAGGAACTCCATGTCGGTGACAAGGCTGAAGGTTTCAGACTGACGTATCAAAGAGAGGTTGGCGGCAGGCGCCATGAGGAGGGGGAACGGAACTTTGCTCCATTGTATGCCTCCCTTCACCCAAAGGTCTATCATGCCGCAGTTCTTCACCCACAGGCGTTTGTAGATGCTTGCCTCTGTGACGTGATAGCTGTATTCGCCGCCCATGAAGCCTTTAATACCTATGGTGTGCTTGAATTTGAAGATTGGTGCTTCGTGGTTGAGTGGGAAGCGTTGCTGCTTGGAGTTCATATACTGCTGACCAGGAGAGAAGGTGAACTGTATGTATAACTCAGAGGTGCGATAGCTGCCGTGGTTCCAGAAGTCGTCGTTGACAGGTCTGTTGTCGCTTCCGTTATTGATGACATCAGTCATCTTTGTGTAGTAAAGATTGTCAATAGCCGTGCTCTTGTCGAACTTTAAGCCTCCCAGTATGTTGAGTCCCCATGAGTTTTCGTGCTCATATTTTATTTCCTGCGTGTTATGTAGAGACATGCGTCTGACCTTGCTCCATCGTACTGACGCAAAGAGGTTATCTTTGTCCAGCAGGCTGAATTTATCAGAGGCAGAGGCGATGTCTCGCGTTATGGTGAAGCTGAGGTTCTTGCGTGGGAACTCCTGTGGCAGATACGCCTTCTTGTTGAAGGAGTAGGTCACGGTGCCGCTGTAGTAGTTTTTGTTTGACTTGAAACCGTGAGCCACATAGCCTTTGAGGAAAAGGTGAGGATTGAGGTTTGCTGTGGTTTGGAAGGCTGGCTTGAAGCGGAATCCGTCAATCTCGTTGCTCGAAATGTAGGAGTTGACAGGTCCGAGGTCTATCTTGCTCGGATTGTCGCTCTTTGCCAACTCGACATAATTCTCAAGTATTGCCTTCATGAATACTATAGCCCATCCGAAGTGCTTGGTGTTCTTGATGCCCTTGATGAAGTTGTCCATCTCCGACTCGCCATGCGTAAGCTCTATGTCACGGTTGTCTGCCCAATACTCTTTTGTGCGCATCTGGGCATAGGGATCAACAATCTCCTTAGCCTTTCCACGGAAGATTTTCTTATCTACAGGTTCAAAGGAGTAGTCGGAACGGCGTGAGGTGCGGGTGATGAGGAAATTGTCGAACTTGCCTGTGAGCGACATCTCGACGAGCATGTCGTTTGTGGATAGCACCCATTGACCGTCTGCCATCTGGATGTATTCCTGGTCTATCGCCATACTCTTGACGAAATTGATGTCGGAGCGATGAGGAATGCGCAGGCTCACCTTCTTGACGTGCAAGGCAGAGTCTTTCGTGATATACAGGTTGCCGTTGAATCCGAAATCCTGCTGGTTGTTTGGGGTGAAGGTGACACAGATGCACGAGTCGCGGTCTATCTTCACCGTGTCGGTGAGATAGTATCGGTAGAAGTTTACGGCACCGTCGGCTATCGGCGATGTGAAATGCTGACGCAGTATCCTGACCTGATTGTCGTATATGTCCACCTCGCTGAATATGTCCTTCGCCAGAGCAGTGAAGAGGTCACCAGTCTCAATGAGGTCGTTGATGCCGTTCTCTTTCTCTGCCTCGATGACTGTTTTCTCGTCTTTCGGATCCTGACGGTAGTAGTAGCGTGAGATTTTCTCCGTTGTTATTACGGGCAGGACATACTTGTCAGTAATAGGGTTTTTCTCTATCTGATTCTTCAAGTATGCTTTCTTTGCATAGATGCCGGAGTCGAGGGCATGTTCGCTCAACTCGTTCAGTGCGATGGTGAGTTTCTCGTAGTTTCGATACTGATAGAATGGGTTCACCTCCAGCTTGTTCTGCTTCTTGGCAGCGATGACACGCTTCATGAAAGCTACGGCAGGGTTATCCTTGCGGCTGTATTTGCGTCTCTTTGACTTTACCACGACTTCGTTGAGGGCTCTCACATCGGTTCTTAGTCGTATCACGATGTCGTCCTTGCTGTTCTCGCTGATAGCAAGATTCTGAGACTTGTAACCTACGGCAGAGAAAGTTAGTTTCCACCCGTTATGGCGCGGTATGGTGAAGTGACCGTTCTGATCTGTTAGTACGGATAGGTGGTGACCGCGATATGACACTGTCACTCGTGGTATGCTGTCACCCGTCTGGGCATCGAGAATGATGCCGCGTATGTTCTGCGCCATAGCGCAAAGAGCAAAAAGTATGAAATATAATGTAAAAAGTATCTTACGCATATTACGAAATTTAATCTATTGCTTCGTCAGCAGGGTATCCCCCCATTTCGCGGATGGCATTTTTAAGCATCGTATATTGCTGATAGAGGTGGTTTACTGGCTTCTCGCCTTTTGTGTAGTCGTGCATAGGTGTTTTCAGATAGAAACTGAGGAAACTCTGTATGCCGTATCTGCCGGCACGTGCGGCAAGATCGGAGAGCAGACAGAGGTCCAGACACAACGGTGCAGCGAGTATGGAGTCTCTGCACAGGAAGTTTATCTTTATCTGCATGGGATAGCCCATCCAACCGAAGATATCGATATTGTCCCAACCTTCTTTGTTGTCATTGCGAGGTGGGTAGTAGTTTATCCTCACCTTGTGGTAGTAGTCGGCATATAGGTCTGGCTGATTGTCTGCATCGAGTATGGTGCTCAGCGTAGAAAGCTTGCTCACCTCCTTGGTGCGGAAGTTGTCGGGCTCATCAAGCACCAGACCGTCGCGGTTGCCCAGTATGTTGGTGGAGAACCAGCCTGAGAGACCAAGACAGCGTGTACTAATTATCGGTGAGAAGCCGGACTTCACCAGTGTTTGTCCAGTCTTGAAGTCCTTGCCTGCTATCGGCATGTGCATTTTCTCTGCCAACTGCCACATCGCAGGTATATCAACGGTGGTGTTGGGTGCTCCCATGATGAATGGTGCCCCCTCTGACAATGCCGCATACGCATAACACATGGAGGGTGCGATGTTCTTGCGGTCGTCCGCCTTCATGGCTTGTTCAAGGTGTTCAAGAGTGTCATGGACGTCCATGTTGACAGGTACGTAAATTTCTGTTGATGCAGCCCACAGCACCACTATGCGTGAGCAGTTATTCTCTGCCTTAAACTTTTTAATGTCCTCACGGAGTTGCAACACCATATCCCAGCGGTTGGCGCATTGCTTGACGTTGTCGCCGTCAAGACGCTTTGCATAGTTTTTGTCAAAAGCAGCTGGTATAGGAACAATCTGTTCCAGTTCCTCCCTCACAGGCATGATGTCTTTCTCTTGCAGCACTTGGCAGTATATGGCGGACTGGAAGGCATTCTGAGGATATACGTCCCATGTGCCGAACACGATATCGTCGAGTGAGGCAAGGGGAACGATGTCGCCGTAGGACAGGCGCTTCGTGCCAGAAGGTGTGGTGACACGAATCTTGTCATACTGTGTCAAGGCTCCTACGGGCTTTGTCAAACCTTTGCGCGCCATCAGCACACCGGTTATGAATGTGGTGGCAACGGCTCCGTTACCTACTATCATGATTCCCAGTTTTCCCTCGGCGGGTTTTATGTTGCAGTTGTTCATTCTATATGATGATGTCTTTTTTTAGTCCGTTCGTTATGTGTATGGTGTTACACCCCAGTTGTCTTGCAGGGATAATGTCCTTATCCAAGGAGTCTCCGACTACGGTGATGTCTCGTGGCGTCAGTGGAGTGGGAGAGATGCTTTGCAGCATCTCGATGCCCTTTTGCCATATCCGAGGGGCGGGCTTCCTTATTCCCACTTCTGCCGATTCTATTATCTCAGCAAAGAAACCGTCAAGGCGAAACTCACGAAGTACCGTACGTATATTTCCGTAGAAATTGCTCACCAGCACCATAGGGCTGCCTGTCTTGTCTGCTATCTGCCGTAGCACCTCTCTTGATTCGCTCACGACTTGCACAGTCTCGCTGTATATGGAGTCAGTGATTTGTATGGTCAGCGCTTCGATGTCGCCGATGTCAGCATTCAGGCTTCTAAGCTGTAGGGCTATCTTCTTGCTGAGTGTTGTATGGAAGGTGTCAGTCGGCATGATGATGCCTCCTTTGCCTAAGGTCTTTTCCGTTGTCACGTATGCCTCCCAGAAGTCATCCCACGTAACGGGTACATCGCACCTTTGGTATCCTCGCCAGATGACCTTGCTCCAGTGCTCGCCGCGAGTGTCAATAGTGCCGCCGTAGTCAAATAGATAGCCTGTCATAGAGTCGTTCGCACATTTTTTCGTGTCGGTGGCGCATATAGAGGCATATTGCCATCAGTACGGTAAGTTCAAATACCGGGCTTATCCAGGGTATGTTGCATAGACAACCTACGTAGAGTATGATAGCTCGCCAGTTGTATGACACTATGTTGGTATATTTCATCAGCGGACGGCTCTCATTGCAGAAGTCTTCGCGAAACTCTTGCGGTACGTTGTCG
>JAFVBX010000082.1 GCA_017479675.1 Prevotella sp. | reverse complement strand
GTAGTAGAGAGGAACGATTTCGTTCTCAAGCATGTTGTATATGGTTGTAGCGTCGAGCTGGTCCTGATAGCCCTGGTTCTCGTAGGTGCGCTCCTGCTTGAGTGCCCATCCTGCACCCTTGCGGTAGCCTTCTACCCACCATCCGTCGAGCACAGAGAGGTTTACTACGCCGTTCATCTCTGCCTTCTCGCCTGATGTGCCTGAAGCCTCGAGCGGACGTGTAGGAGTGTTCATCCAGATGTCAACGCCTGATACAAGGCGACGGGCGAGCTGGAAGTCGTAGTCCTCGAGGAAGATGATCTTGCCGAGGAACTCAGGACGCTGGCTTATCTCGTAGATGCGCTTGATGAGTCCCTGACCTGCTCCGTCAGCTGGGTGTGCCTTACCAGAGAAGAAGAAGAGTACTGGACGCTCTGGGTTGTTGACAATCTTAGCGAGACGGTCGAGGTCGGTGAAGAGGAGGTGCGCACGCTTGTAGGTAGCGAAGCGGCGGCAGAAGCCTATCATGAGGGCATCGGGGTTGATGCGCTCAAGGAGTGACACTACGCGTGCAGGGTCGCCCTGGTTCTTGAGCCATGACTCGGTGAACTTCTCGCGGATGTACTTCACGAGTTTGTTCTTCAGAGCCTTACGTGTCTCCCATATCTCTGTGTCAGGGCAGTCGTAGATGCCGTGCCAGAGGTCTTCGTTTGACTGGTCCTCGTAGAAGCCAGCCTTGAGGTACTTGTCATAGACCTTACGCCACTCGGTAGCACACCATCAAGGGAAGTGCACGCCGTTGGTAACGTAGCCCACATGGTTCTCCTCGGGGTAGTAGCCGTTCCAGATACTTGAGAACATCTTCTGTGACACCCATCCGTGGAGCATGGAAACGCCGTTGACCTCCTGACAGGTGTTGCAGGCGAAGGTTGACATGCAGAAGCGCTCGTTGTCGTCGTCAGGGTTGATGCGGCCCATGCCGATAAACTCCTTCCACGTGATGCCGAGCATCTGTGGGTAGCCGCCCATGTACTTGCCGAAGAGGTCCTTGTCGAAGTAGTCGTGACCAGCAGGAACAGGGGTGTGGACGGTATAGAGTGAAGAAGCACGTACTACCTCCATAGCCTGGTTGAATGAGAGTCCGTCCTCCTTGATGTAGTCGATGAGGCGCTGCAGGTTACAGAGAGCAGCGTGACCCTCGTTGCAGTGGTAAACCTGCTTCTTGATGCCGAGCTTCTTCAGTAGCAGCACGCCGCCGATGCCGAGAAGTATCTCCTGCTTGAGGCGGTTCTCCCAGTCGCCGCCGTAGAGGGCGTGGGTAATGGTGCGGTCGAACTCTGAGTTCATCTCGTTGTCGGTATCGAGGAGGTAGAGCTTTACGCGACCTATGTTAGCCTGCCATACGAGGGCATGAACGACGTAGTTCATGTAAGGCACATCGACAACCACCTGGTTGCCGTCCTTGTCCAGTGTCTTGGTGATAGGCAGAGAGTTGAAGTTCTGCGCATCGTAGTTGGCTATCTGCTGACCGTCCATAGAGAGGCTCTGCTTGAAGTAGCCGAAACGGTAGAGGAAGCCTATGCCGCACATGTCAACGTTAGAGTCGGAAGCCTCCTTGATGTAGTCGCCGGCGAGCATGCCGAGACCGCCAGAGTATATCTTCAGCGAGTTGTGGATACCGAACTCCATAGAGAAGTAAGCCACAGAAGGACGCTTAGTGTCTGGCTTCACGTCCATATACTCTCTGAAGCGCTTATAGACAGCGTTCACGTTTGCCATGATCTTCTTGTCCTTCACAATCTCCTCCTTGCGCTCGAAAGGCAAGAGTTCGAGGAGCTGCACTGGGTTGTGGCCCACCTGCTCGTAGATTTCCTCATCGAGAGAGCGGAACATCTCGCGTGCGTCGTAATTCCAAACCCACCACATGTTGTGAGCTATCTCGTCAAGACACTCCAACTCTTTTGGCAGTGTTGACTTTACATGAAACTCCTTCCATATAGGAGTGTTTACATAGTCTGCTTTGATTTTCATAATGTTATTATTTTATCTGAGTTATCTGAATAGTCTGAATAATTCGGGAACGAGCTACGCTTTCGCTGCCTTGCGCAGTGCGAAGTCGTAAGCCTCGTAATAGTATTTGATGAACTCGCTCCACAGGGCTTTCTTCGATAGTTTCTCGGCAGCCGTGCGTGCCTTCTTCACCTTTGCCTCGGTAAGGTTTGAGTAAGAGGCTACGGTGTCCTTAATGATGTCAGCCACCTCGGAGTAGTTGTAGTCCGTGCGGTGTATGGTCTTCACGCCGTCGATTATCTCGGAGTAAGAACCCTTGACACTGTTAGCCCACAGTCCGAAGCCTGCGAGGTCGGTGGTGATGCAAGGCACCTTGAAAGCTATGGACTCCAGCGGGGTGTAGCCCCAAGGCTCGTAGTACGACGGATAGACAGAGAGGTCCATGCCTATGATAAGGTCGTAGTAGTTCATGTCGAGTATGCCGTCATCGCCGTTGAGGTAGCACGGTATGAAGATGAGCTTCACCTTGTCCTCCTTGCGGTTCCACATGTCGTTGTACTTCATCATACCCAGCACGTTGTCGTGACTCATATTGTGGAGCCAGTGGGTTATCATAGGTATCTCCAGCGGAGTATCATAGACAGCCTTCTTGTCGGCAAGGCGTGCCTTGAGGTCTTCGCGAGCCTCGCCCACCCATGCCGGTACCTCCACTACGGCGAGCACCTGCTTGGTGAGCTCCTTGTCGCGGTTGAGACGGTTCATTGCCTCCACAAACACGTCGATGCCCTTGTTGCGGAACTCGTATCTGCCTGACGTGCCTACTATCAGCGTGTCATCGTCAAACTGACAACCCGTCAGGGCATTGGCAAGGCGCAGCAGGCTCTTGCGTGCCGTCTTGCGCTTGGCAGTGAACTTGGCACCCTTTGGCACGAAGTCATCCTCGAAGCCGTTAGGCAACACCACATCGACAGGCTTTATCAGCTCCTCACACTCCTTCGCCGTAATGTCAGACACGGTGGTGAAGCAATCCACGTTATATGCCGTCTGCTTCTCTATGGAGTGCTTCGACTGCATGTTGAGTTCCTCTGCCATCTGGTCGCCGTTGTAAGCCCACAGATAGTCGTAGAGGGGTTTGTTGTTGCCTGCTATGGAGCGGCCTATTGAAGTAGCATGGGTAGTGAAGATGGTGCCGATGGCAGGGATGCGGTGCTTAACGTACAGGGCACCCAGTCCCGTCATCCACTCGTTAGCCTGATATATCACCTTCTTGTCCTGCAGTTTGAGGAAGTTGTAGAGCGACTCCACCACCAGTCCTGCGGCATACGAGAACATGCTCGCCTCGTCGTAGTCGCCGTAGGCATGGAGCGAATCGACCTTGTAATACTCCCACAGCTTGGCGTAGATGCTGTTCTTCTGGGCGAAGTAAGGCTGGAAGTCAACGAGTATGGAGACAGGCTCACCAGGAATATCCCAGCGACCTACCTTAACGTTGATGCCCTCTTCCTTGGCTGTTGTCTGCCAGTCTGCGAGTATCGTGTCATCCTGCTTGAAGAACGGCGACTTCTTCTCGCCCCAACAGTCAGGACCTATAAAAACAAGATTATCGTGCATAGTATCGTGCAAGGTCTTGGCACGCGTAGAAAGTACCGTATATATACCACCAACCTTATTGCACACTTCCCAACTTGATTCGAAGATAAAGTCGGGGGCTATCATTTCTCTTTTCATCCAATTTTGCTTTTGCGAGTGCAAAATTAGGAAAAAATATTCAAAAAAAGCCCCCTATCGTTGATTTTATGGTTGCAAAATGAAGAATAATTGATTTATATTGTGTAACTTTGGCACGCTTTTTGATAATAGACTGGTCAGAATGAACAAATATACACATTATTAATATATATAAGACAATGGCAAAAGGTAACATTGGGGTTACGACTGAGAATATCTTCCCCGTAATCAAAAAGTTTCTCTACAGCGACCATGAGATTTTCCTGCGCGAGATGGTGAGCAACGCCGTCGATGCCACGCAGAAGCTGAAGACACTTGCCGAGAAGGGCGACTTCAAAGGCGAGCTGGGCGAGTTGAAGGTGAGCGTGAGCCTTGACAAGGATGCAGGCACACTGACATTCTCCGACAACGGCATAGGAATGACGGAGGAGGAGATAGACCGCTACATCAACCAGATAGCTTTCTCTGGCGTGACGGACTTCCTCGACAAATACAAGGACAACGCCAACGCCATCATAGGCCACTTCGGACTGGGTTTCTACTCCAGCTTCATGGTGTCTGACAAGGTTGACATCATCACGCGTTCATATAAGGACAACGCACAGGCAGTGAAATGGTCGTGCGACGGTTCGCCTGAATACGAGATAGAGCCTGCCGAAAAGGCAGAGAGGGGCACCGACATTGTGCTCCACATAGCCGACGACTGCAAGGAGTTTCTTGAGGAAAGCAAGATCACTGAGCTGCTCAACAAATACTGTAAGTTCATGGCTGTGCCTGTGGTGTTCGGCAAGAAGAAGGAATGGAACTCTGACGAGAAGAAGATGGTGGAGACCGCAGAGGACAACGTCATCAACTCTACCGAGCCGCTGTGGACCAAGCAGCCGTCAACGCTGAAGGACGAGGACTACAAGTCGTTCTACTCTACCCTATACCCCATGCAGGACGAGCCCCTATTCTGGATACACCTGAACGTCGATTTCCCGTTCCACCTGACGGGCATACTCTACTTCCCACGAGTGCAGTCAAACCTCGACCTGCAGCGCAACAAGATACAGCTCTACTGCAACCAGGTATTTGTAACAGACCAGGTAGAGGGCATCGTGCCTGACTTCCTCACCCTGCTCCACGGCGTCATCGACTCTCCTGACATTCCGCTGAACGTGAGCCGTTCCTACCTGCAGAGCGACAGCAACGTGAAGAAGATAGCCAGCTATATCACCAAGAAAGTGGCTGACCGCCTCAACGGCATCTTCAAGACCGACCGCAAGGACTACGAGGAGAAGTGGGACTCGCTGAAGGTGTTCATCAACTACGGCATGCTGACAGAGGAGAGCTTCTACGACCGCGCCAAGGACTTTGCCCTGTTCAAGGACACTGAGGGCAAATACTTCACCTTCGAGGAGTACAAGACTCTCATCAAGGACCAGCAGACTGACAAGGACGGCACACTCGTATATCTCTATGCCAACGACAAGGACGAACAATATACCTACATCGAGGCAGCAAAGGCTAAGGGCTACAGCGTGCTCATGTTCGACGGACAACTGGACAACGCCACGCTGGGCTTGTTTGAGCAGAAGTTTGAGAAGAGCCGCTTCACCCGTGTGGATGGCGACATACTGGACCGTCTGATACAGAAAGAGGACGTGAAGAAGGTGGAACTGTCCAAGGAAGACAGTGACAAACTGACAGAGGCATTCAAGACAAAGCTGCCTCAGATGGACAAAGTGACGTTCAACGTAGAGATACAAGCCCTTGGCGAGACCTCTGCACCAGTGATGTTCACACAGTCAGAATATATGCGCCGCATGAAGGACATGTCACGCTATCAGAGCGGCATGGGATTCTACGGACAGATGCCCGACTCATACAACCTCGTGCTCAACAGCGACAACGCTGTCATAAAGGCTGTAATTGCCGACACGGGCAAGGAAGAAACAATATCACAACTCATTGACCTGGCACTGCTGCAGAACGGCATGCTCAAAGGCGAGGCACTCGACAAGTTCCTCAAGCGCAGCGTGGAACTGTTGAAGTGATAAGTCCAATTTGCGAATTGACGAATTAACAAATTAACGAATTATGATTGCCTATGATTTACCGTATCATGTTTAGCATATTCTCGATTAGTCTCTTGCAATTCTTATTTTGTCAATTTGTTAATTTGTCAATTTTTCAATTCAGAGCCAGCGCCCAACGCCACACCGTGTTCTCTGACAACATACGCTCCGTGCAGGTCGTGGCAGGCAACAGATGGCAAGACCTGCCCATCATAACCCTCGGCAGCGGCGAAAAGGTCAACATATCCTTCGACCAACTGTCACACGAATACCATCGCTATACCTACAGCGTAGTGCATCTCGACAAGGACTGGACAGAGTCAGCATCGCTCCTCGCCTCCGACTATGTCAGCGGCTTCCAGAGCGGCATGACCATCGACGACTGCGAAGAGAGCATAAACACCACGCAGGACTACACCCACTACCGCCTGCAGATACCCAACAACGACTGCCGCCTACGTATGTCGGGCAACTACCGCGTGGATGTTTTTGACGATAACAGTGACGACGGCAAAGTCCTCTCCGTCTATTTCCTCGTCAACGAAGACCTTATAAACGTAGGGCTCTCCGCCAGCGGCAATACCGACATCGACGTCAGGCGCAGCCACCAGCAAGTCACCGTGAAAGCCGACTACAGACCTCTCCGCGCCACCAATCCGCGTGAGCAGGTCACAGGCTATGTGCTACAAAATTACCGTTGGGACAACATGGTGGCACTGCCCCCACCCACTGCCATTAACCAACAGTACATGGAGTGGAGCCACTGCCGCGACCTCATCTTCGACGGCGGCAACGAGTACCACAAATTCGAGATACTCGACATCCACCGCAACTCCTTCAACGTGGAAAACAACGTATGGGACCGCGAAGGCAACATCTGGCACACCTACGTATGGCCCGACTACCGCCGTTCCTCATACGTCTATGACGAGACGCCCAAGGGCGCTTTCCTACTCCGCAACTCCGACAACATCGAGAGCACCACCACCTCCGAGTACGTCATGGTGCACTTCACCCTCCAATCACCCGAACCGTTCCCCTACCCCCTCTATGTCGATGGTATGTGGAGATG